>DAIUBX010000655.1:0-1502 GCA_036846465.1 Bernardetia sp. | reverse complement strand
TGGGAATAATTTTTTTAGTTATCAGTTAAAGGCGATTTTCTTATGAAAAATATAATTATCTTCTTTTTATTTTTATTTCCCTTCAAAATTACTGCACAAAACATAGATTTTCAATTTGAATATTCTAGTGAAGAAGTGCCTATGCTTTATTTAAGATGTGGAAATGATATTCATTTTTCTATTTCTGATAGTGTGGACATTAATAAATTGAATTATTCTATAAGGGGAGGAAAAGTTATTAGTGAAAATAGGTTAAAATATCTTACTATTGTTCCTAGTCATTCGAAAGTAACTTTAGAAATATTTTATGATAAAAAGTTAATTAAAGAACAAATTTTTCAAGTAAAGTTAATTCCGAAACCTACTGTAAAAGTGAGAAACCTTGAGAAGGTAATAACTGTTTTTCCTCAAAAAATTAATTTAGACGTAATTGCAGATAAGTATTTTAAAGATGAATTACCTTACGATGCACGTTATAAAGCAAATGAATTTACTATTTTTTTATACAAAGATAAAGAGCTTATAATGAAAGAGTTGTGTATAAACGAAAAGCAATTTACACAAAGACAAGTCAAAAAATTTACAAAATTAATAAAATCTAAACCTGAAGCAGAATGGAATTTTATGATTATGATTTCAGAAGTTCAACGTAAAAACTTCCAAAATGAAGTTGAGGATGTTCCCATAGGATATTTGTTTGAAAATTTTATTTTTCCTATTGAGTTAGAGTGAATTAGAAGCTAGTTATTAAATACAAATCAAAAGAAATTCACTTATCACTATAATTAATCACTAAACATGAAAAGACTACTTTTTTCCTCCGATTTATTAGACCTTACAGTAAGCCGTCTTTGTGAACAGCTTATCGAAAATTATTCAGATTTTTCGGATACAGTTCTTTTGGGAATCCAACCACGAGGGACACTTTTTGCAGAGCGAATCCATAAACGTTTGGAAACTCGTTTGAATAAAAAAATTCCTTTTGGAAAGTTAGATGTTACTTTTTATAGAGATGATTTTAGAAGGAGAAACGAACCTCTAAAAGCAAATATGACTGATGTTCCGTTTGTGATAGAAAACAAAAAAGTCATTTTGATAGATGATGTACTTTATACAGGGCGTACAATAAGTGCAGCTATGAGCGCAATGGCTGCTTTTGGAAGACCCAAAAAAGTAGATTTAATGGTCTTGATTGACAGAAAATATACCCGAGATTTGCCGATTGCTCCCAATTATACAGGAAAAAGTGTAAATACAATTTTGAGTGAAAATATAGAAGTAGAATGGACACAAGAAGGCGCAAAAGAAGATAAAATTTGGCTTATTTCTGACACTGTTTCTTAAACTTTGCTCAATTTTAACCGTTAATACCGTTGTTGGTGTTTTAGCGAAGCGACACCAACAACAGTAGGAATTTCTGTATTTACAAAACAATTTGAGCAGCATATTTTTTTACTGTTTCCTTCGTAACTTCCTTTTCTTGTTTTATCCTCAAAAGAACT
>DAIUBX010000654.1:0-1517 GCA_036846465.1 Bernardetia sp. | reverse complement strand
AATTTTTAAAAATCCAAAAATTGAGCTTAAATAAAAGTGTACGGTTTTAAATTTTTTTCCCTTAGTAATCGTCTTTATCGAAGATAAAAAGACGTTGATAATGGGGGAAAAATAAAAAATAAATTTCGTGCGTTTGCCCTAGAAGAAAATTCTATATTTTGTCAATGGCTAGAAAATTAACGACCTTTGTGTTTATTTTAAATTTTCATTTCAAATCTAAGTCTTGTTGTCATTTATCTACTGCCTTTGTAGGTGTTTTGGCGAAACGACACCAATAAAAAATTGTTTCCATTATTGCTCATGAATATCACTACTGCCAAATTTTTAGAAAGTAATCCTTCTTTCAAAACATGTCCTTCTCCTCACATGCCCGAATATGCTTTCATTGGGCGTTCGAATGTAGGAAAATCTTCGCTTATTAATGCGATGACAAATCGAAGTAGCCTTGCCAAAACTTCATCTACCCCCGGTAAAACACAGCTCATCAATCATTTTTTGATTAATGAAAACTGGTATTTAGTCGATTTACCCGGTTATGGTTGGGCAAAAGTGAGTAAAGAACAGCGCAGAGATTTTGAAGGATTGATTACAGAATATCTTGCTGAACGAAAAAACCTTGTTGTGACTTTTGTTTTGATAGATATTAGACACGAACCACAAGCGATTGATTTAGAATTTTTGGAATGGTTGGCAGAAAATTCTATTCCATTTTGCATTGTCTTTACAAAAGCTGACAAACTCAATAATAGTAAATTAGTAGCTTCTTTGGATCGTTACGAAACGGTTTTGAAATCTCGTTGGGAAGCATTGCCTCCTAATTTTATTACTTCGTCTGTCAAAAATGAAGGAACGGAAGATATTTTGGAATATATAGACAAATACAATAAGGCTCTTGAAGAAAAATTCTCTCAAATTCAGCCTATCAAAGTAACAAAGGAAGAACTTCCACAACCACAAAAACCAGTGGTACAAAGAAAAAAATACAATCAACACAAACCATATAAAAAAGAAGCCGAAGGCAATGAATTGAATGAATTTGAAAAGAAAACATTTGACAAAAACGCTCCCAAACCTGCAAAGCCTTCAAAATACGCTTCTCCTAGAAAGACAAATTCTAAATATACTGTTCCTTTTTCAGATTCTGACTCAAATGACAAGCCTAAAAATACAGGAAAAAGACCTGAAAAGAGTACAGGAAGGAATTCGAAAGCAGTAGCAAAAACAGGAAAAAAAGATTTTGGAAAAGAGGAGTTTTCGAAAGACGCTCCCAAAAAATTTACAAAGAAACCTTATAAAAGTGTTGAAAAAGATTCAAAAGAAACTCCTAAAAGAGACTTCAAATCTAATTCTAAAAACGCCAAAGACTCAACTTCTTTCAAAGACAAAACATCTCAAAAATCAAGATCTTTTAAAGGAAAAACAGGGAGACCTAAAAAGTAAAACCCCAATAAAATAAGGTAAAATGTAGGTTAATCGCATCTAATTTGGATGTTTTTCACCTTTTAGCGTGTTTTTCC
>DAIUBX010000653.1:0-1547 GCA_036846465.1 Bernardetia sp. | reverse complement strand
TAAGCATAGCTAAAATACAGCACATTTCTTTATAGCTTGACGGCTATGGTGTCCCACCAACGACAAAGAGGCTATTTTCTAATCCCAAGTTCACGTTAAAATTATGAAGACAAAAAAATCAAAAAACGATTATTTAGCGAATGTTCGTTTGAAATTCCTTGTGTATCATTCAAGTTTTTGATATTGTCATTGGTCAAACTGGCTGCAAAATTTTTACCTTTCAAAAGTGTCGTTTGTAAATAATCGGATAGAGATTTCTTTTCTGATGTTCTCTAATTTTTGGAACAGTTCGTTGGATTGTGAGTTTTTCATAATGAATAAAGTTTTTGAGCGTTATAATTCTGAAAGTAATTACAAGACAGCTAATTAAAATAGAATTTGCTTTAAATTTTAGAATAAAACTTTAACTTTTTTAAAGTACAATCTTTTTTTAATCCGTTATAAAATTGAGTAACTTGTATAGTTATTGATTGAAAAATAAAATGGTGGGAAATTCGTAGGTTAAAGGCTTGCCTTTGACAGAAACATCGACAGAAATAGAACAAATTATAAAATAATAATACAGTCAAAGGCAAGCCTTTGCCCTACAAATACAGTATTTAGAAAATATAAAAAAAATGAAAACATCAATAGAGGCATTGTATGCCAATATCCAATCCTATAAAAGAAAGTATTACAAAAATTTATTACTCAAAGGCTCATTACTTGCTATTTCGGCATTTTTGGGAGCATTTGCCATTGTGAGTATTTTGGAATATTTCGGTAATTTTAGTTCTACTTTTAGAGCAGTTTTGTTTTATAGCTTTATTTCGGTCAGTATTTTCTCCCTCGTTTATTGGGTAATTATTCCGATTTATCAGCTTTTTACTTTAGACAAACAACTTCCTCATAACGAAGCTGCAAAACAAATTGGTCGATATTTTCCACAGGTTCAAGACCGTTTATTAAATGTTTTGCAACTTCATTCTAGCAATACGAATACTCAAAGTTCAGATTTGTATCAAGCAAGTATCGAACAAAAAGCCTCTCAATTTGCACCTATTTCTTTTGCTGATGCGATTCAGTACGAACAAAACCGTCGTTATTTGAGATTTTTATTTATTCCTATCCTTTTGATTGGTGCTTTTTTGGTGTGGGATTTAGATTTTTATAAGGCGAGTGCAGTTCGTTTGGTTAATTATGAACAAGATTTTGCACCTAAAGCTCCGTTTCAGTTTTCTATTGATACAAAACAACTGATTGCTTTTAAAGGCGAAGATTTGAATTTTGATGTAAATTTAAGTGGTAGTGCTTTTCCAAATGAAGTTTTTTTGATTACAGATAATGGTCGTAAAATCAAATTAGATAAAAATTCGGCTTCTTCGTATTCGTATCAATTTACAAATATTCAACGTCCGTTTGAGTTTTCGTTAGATGGCGAAGGTTATACTTCTAAAAAATATGAAATTATTGTGCGTGAGCGTCCACAACTTCGAAATTTTATTGCTTATCTAAAATATCCAACTTACACAGGAAAAAAAGATGAGCGTTTAGAAAATACAGGAAAT
>DAIUBX010000652.1:0-1556 GCA_036846465.1 Bernardetia sp. | reverse complement strand
TTGTAAAAACCTGCTGCCTGTGTCATATCACGAGGAACTAAAACATAAATTCCACGCAATGCACCCAAAATAGTTCCGATAGGCGAACCTGCGTGCCAAACTCCTTCCAAACGGTGTCCACGAGTACGGATAATCATCGGTGCTTTTTGTCCTGCCTTTGTACGATAACGCAAACCAGCCAAATCATCAGACAAAATCTGTAAGCCGTATAATAAATAATCTAAATACTGAATCTCTGCAATCGGACGCAATCCACGCATTGCCATTCCAATTCCTTGCCCCATAATAGTCGCTTCACGAATACCTGTATCTGTAATTCGGCTTTCTCCAAATTGTTCTTGAAGACCTGCAAAGGCTTGATTTACATCGCCAATTTTACCAACATCTTCTCCAAAAGCAACAACTAAAGGATTATTTTTGAACGCTTCTATAAAACAAGCCTGTAAAACTTCTCTTCCATCAACTACTTGACTATCTTCTGAATAAATTGGTTTTATTTCTTCTACTTTTAAAGCTGAAAGCTCTGTTTCAGAGTACAAATGAGAATTATAACGGTCGTGATTTTCTATTTTTGTTCGGTCTAAAAATAATTTTAAATCTACACGAACAGGGTTTTCAAGGTCATTTCTTAATACTCTCAATACTGCTTTTACGGCTTTGATGGTATCAAAACGCATGGAGTTAAGCGTATTTTTTAGAGTAGAATGAATTTCTAATAATTCATTTTTGACGGCATTATTTGAAGACTGATTTGCGCTTCTTTCTATTAGATTTAATGCTTCATTTTGGTCGGCTTGCATATCTTCATTGAAGATTTTCCAAGCGTGATTTCTTGCATCTCTAGCTCTAGCAAATGATTCTTTTTCTATTGTATCTAAATCTTCTTCTGTTGCAATTGCTTCTGAAAGAATCCATTTACGCATTTGTACCAAACAATCAAATTCTTTTTCAAATTCTAAACGCTCTTGTGGCTTATAACGAGTATGCGAACCTGAAGTAGAATGTCCTTGTGGCTGAGTAACTTCTTCCACATGAATCAAAATAGGTTGGTGTTCGGTACGGCAAAGATGAGCAGCTTCTTCATATACTCTACATAATTCTGGATAATCCCATGCCTTTACCTTGATTATTTCGTATCCTTTATAGTTCTCATCTCTTTGAAAACCTGCCAAAACTTCTGAAATACTTTCTTTTGTAGTTTGGTATTTTTTAGGAACAGAAATTCCATATCCATCATCCCAAACTGACATAATTACAGGAACTTGCAAAACACCCATAGCATTGATTGCTTCCCAAAAAAGACCTTCCGAAGTAGAAGCATCGCCAATCGTTCCAAAGGCAATTTCATTTCCATTTTTAGAGAAATTCGTATATTCTGATAGAATATCAGCATTTTGACGGTATGTTTTTGAAGCCAAAGCCAAACCAACCAAACGAGGCATTTGACCTGCTGTTGGAGAAATATCTGCACTTGAATTGTACTGCTCTGTTAAGTTTTTCCAATTTCCATTCTCATCTATCGAACGAGTTGCAAAGTGTCCATTCATTTGTCTTCC
>DAIUBX010000651.1:0-1576 GCA_036846465.1 Bernardetia sp. | reverse complement strand
CGTCTTGTTTTGTGAACTTCTCCTGCTTCCTATTTTCTTATGATTGCTGCTAACGGAAAAGTGTTTGCGAAGGGCGGGATTGATAGCAATTCCCTTACCCTACGCACAAAGTTTATAGAAAGCACAAAAGCCTAAATTACGCACATTTAGCCCGCCTTTTCGCAAACATAATGTTGTGGGCTGTTTTCATTCTTTCGTGCTTTTGTCTGCCAACGGATTTTCTGTTACGATTTCTCCACTTGGTAATTCGTAAAATCGTTTGCCATTCACCACAAAGTCGTTAGGTAAGCCATTTTTACGGTTTATTTCTTTTGCCTCTTCCACTGCTTTACTAAATAAATTAGTAAAGTAAGATGCGGTTTGATAGGCTGCAAGGTTATCTAATTTCTGTACTCTCATTTTTCAAGGTTGTTTAAAAAGTCGTGAAATAAATTTTCAAGTTCAACTATAAAGTTTTCGCTTGTTCCTACTGCTACTCTTTGTGGTGCTGTATCTGTTGAATTGTAAATCATTACCCAACTTTCTGCTAAACTTTTGTAGATATTCCAAAAGTTGGCTTTGCTACGGTAATATCTACGGATTACGTCTTCATCAGGCACAAAGTGTCCGCCTAATTTTACCCTCAGTTTTATCCTTTGTATGCAGTCATTCGGGTTTTCCAAAAACACATACACAATTCGGACAACATAGCCCTGCTGTTTTGCATTTTCAATGGCTTTTACAAGGTAATTTCCTGACAAAGTGCTTTCCAACACAAAACTTGTTCCTTCGCTTAAAAATTTTTCAAGTCGGATAAAAAACTCTTTGCCTGCTTGCAGTTTAGAAACGACTAACTCTTTCTCAATTTCGTCTGCATTAAGAAACTCAAAGCCTGTTTCTGCTAAAATCTGTTTTGAAAAAGTCGTTTTTCCTGAACCGTTTGCTCCTGCTATAATGATGAGTTCTTTCATTTTCAGTTATTTATGGCAAAGTTACGAAAAAAACTGATACTTAGACTTTTTCCAGAATTGCCAAATATTGTTCTTCAAAATATTCAATTTGCGACTTGATTTTGTTTATATCTGCCATCAAAGCCTCTTTTTGTAAAGGTGTAAAAGCCTGAATTATCAAGTCCTCACACTCTAATTGCTTGTCAAATAACATATCTATTCTCTTTAAAATTTCATCTGCACGTTTTTTAGAAAGTTCATTTAGTTTGCCTAAATATTCAGAAATGGGCGTACCTGTGAAAACGATATATTTACGAACCAATGAGCTTGTATATGTTATTAAACGGTCGTAATAATCAAAACTCTGTTTACCAAAAATAAACTCTTTAGCAAAAGAATTAAGTTCGTGAGTGTCAATACCAAACTCTTTGGCTTTTTTAAAGAAGCCTGCTATTTGGACTTCTTGAATTAAGTTAATCAATTCGTCTCTTTGCTGTTCTGTTATGTTTATCATTTTCAGTTTTTTCTTAAAATAGCCCACAACGAACTAGCTTTGCGCAGTGCGACGCTAGGAGCATTGCCGCAAAGCTAGTTCGTTGTACGATGTTTCTCCCACGCTCCGCATTGCGCCAAACCCACAGGGGTTT
>DAIUBX010000650.1:0-1579 GCA_036846465.1 Bernardetia sp. | reverse complement strand
TTTTCATAATTTCTATTTTTAGCCAAACTATTCAACGCATCAGCATCAATAACAATCGGATAATCAATAGTTTTCAAAATTTGTAAAACGAGTTTTTGTGTTTCTTCTTCTATTCCTATTCCAGAACCAATTCCGATAGTTTTGTAATCTTTTAATTTTTCTACTGATTCGGCTGAAAAAGGACTTAAAAAATCTTTGTTTTGTTTCTTGCTTTTTTTGTCGTTTTTATCAAAATCATCAACCAAAATCATCGCCTCTGGGATTGCTGTTTGAAGAGGAACAATTCCACATTTTGGCGTTCGGATAGACAAAAGACCTATTCCACTTCGAAGAGCAGCCTTTGCTGAAAGTTGTGCTGCACCTATTTTTCCATAACTTCCAACTATCAAAAGTGCGTGTCCGAACGTTCCTTTGTGTCCTGTTCGTGTTCGAGGTTTGTAAATTTGTTTGATTTTTTGAGTAGTTAGCCAGTAATTTTGAGAATCTATTTTTTCAATGAAATTTTTATCTAATCCAATTTCCAAGACCTCAAAATTTCCTACAAATTCACTGTATTCATCAAAGAAAAAAGATAATTTTGGACTTTGAAAAGTGAGTGTGTGTGTCGCTTTTATAGTCAGATTTTTATCAAAATGTTGTTCTTTGCTTTGATTTTGGTCTGCAAAAAGTCCTGACGGAATGTCTATGGAGATTACATTTTTGTTAGAGTTTTGATTTATAAATTCAATCGTTTTTCCTGCAATTCCCTCTGGAACTTTATTTAATCCACATCCAAAAATTGCATCGATAATCCATTCATTTTGACTAGCTTTAGAAATAGCTATTTTTTGTAAATCGTCTTCTGTCTTTATTTCTACAAGTTGCACATTCGAAATTTCTTGTATTCTTTCAAAATTAGTTTTAAAATCATCACTTCTTTTATCTGAAAAAGCTACTACATACACATTTATTTGAAAGGCAAAGTTTGAGAGAAGTCTAGCAAGTACAAGTCCGTCGCCACCGTTATTTCCAATTCCACAAAAAATATGAAACTCTGTGTTGATAAGCTGCTGACCAAAATAATTTTGAATCCAATAAAAAGCCTTTTTTGAAGCTCTTTCCATTAAATCTAAGGAAGAAATAGGTTCGTTTTTGATGGTTTCTTCATCTGCTTGTCGCATTTGATTGGCTGATAAGATTTTCATTTTATGTCTTGGATTGCTTTTGTGATTTTTTTCTGTTACTAATCTAGCATTTTTGAATGATAACAAAAAAACTTTGCTTTTGTCTTGAATTACCTCAAAAAACGCATGAATCTTAAAAATTCATACCATTTTGTCTTTTGTTTCTTTAAAGCAATAGAATTGTGTATTTTCGTTTTGCAAATTATAATTTCAAAATATATTTGCAATTTTAGCTTTGCTGAATTTTAGGTCATTCTCTGTAACTCTGCGTTTAAAGTGTATTTAATCGTAATTCGTAATTTCTAATTCGTAATTGAAAAATGTTTTTAACCGAATATTCTAGTGCTTGGATTATCGTCGTTTTGCTTTTAGGAGCTGGTTATGCTGCTTTGTTGTATTACAAAAGAAGTTCGCCT
>DAIUBX010000649.1:0-1611 GCA_036846465.1 Bernardetia sp. | reverse complement strand
AAATTTAAAGCTAAATAAGCTATTAAAAAAGGCTTTAACAAAATATTTTTGTGTACGGTTTTAAAAAAAATAATTACTCAAAATTACCATAAAAAATAATACAACAAAGTATTTTACACAAAAAAACCTCATTTGAATTAATCAAATAAGGTTTTTTAGAATTTTATAAAACGATAAATTCAGTTTTTAGAATCCAGAATTTTCGTTACGAAGAACGCTGCTAGAACCTTCTACTACTGTTCCTGTAAGTTTTATAGTAGTTGTTCCTGTCGAACGGCTATTTGTATAAATTACGATATCGTCTTCAAAAGTTCCTGTTTGAGTTGGAGTAATTACGATTTCTAATTCTTGTGTTTGACCAGCTTCTGCAGTAGCTCTTCCTGCTAATTTTACACAGTTACATTTACTTGTTAGATTATGTACTTGAAGTTGTTTTTTTCCATCATTTTTGAAAGAAATTTTATAAGTAACAGCTTCCCCTTTTTTGATTTTACCTAACGCTACTGTAGTGCGTTCTACTGTCATTTTAGGGTCATTTGCTGGGTCACTTACTACGTTTCCACGAATCGTCAAAACTTTTGTTGCTTCAGTTGCATTCGAAGTAATTGTAATCGTTTTGTTGAAAGCTCCAGGGCGACCAGCACTATTATAACTTACTTCAATTTTGCCAGTCTGACCAGGCATAACAGGCTCACGAGTCCAATTTGGAGTCGTACAACCACAAGAAGCACGTACATTGCTCAAAATAATAGGTTGATTTCCTGTGTTTTTGAAAGTAAATGTTTTGTCAGCTTTATCGCCTTCTTCAACTGTTCCGAAGTCAAACGATTCTACGTCAAATTGAATAACACCTTGTGCCATTGCACTAGAAAATAGACCTAATGATAAAAATAAGAATAAACTAAAAGCTAAAGATGCAAAAGAGTATTTTGTGATTTTCATTGCTAATGAGGTTTTTAATGATGAAAATTATGTTAAGATAACTTTGATAAAAGTTCTGATGATGACAAAATTACAAAATTAGTAAGTCAAAACAGATATTTTTCTTCAAATTTAAGTGTTAATGAGATGTTAAACTACTATTTATTTTTATACAAAGAATGAAAAATTCGTGCCTATTTTTCTAATTGATTCAAGATTATACTTATTTCACAATCTAAAAAACACCTTCACGACAAAAATGTTATACAAGAATTAGTAATTTTGTGCATATTAAAATTTAAGAATTAATTATCATTTTTATGGACTTAGGAAATTTGAGACAGAGTTATAAAAAAGCAGCGTTTGATATCAAAGATGCTTTAGAGAATCCGATAGAACAATTCAAACAATGGCTCGAACAGGCTTTGGAAGCTGAACTTTCAGCAGAGCCTAATGCTATGGTACTCTCTACAATAGGCGCAAATAATCGTCCTTCGGCTCGTGTTGTTCTTCTGAAAAGTATTGACGAAGGATTTCTTTTTTACACCAACTATGAAAGTAGAAAAGGAGAAAATTTGGAAACTAATCCGTATGCTAGTCTAACTTTTTTTTGGGCAGAACTTGAAAGACAAGTTAGAATAGAAGGAAAAGTAGAAAAAATTAGTGCAGAAAAATCATCTGAATACTTCG
>DAIUBX010000648.1:0-1614 GCA_036846465.1 Bernardetia sp. | reverse complement strand
ATAAGCCTGTAAATCTTGGCTTTAGCTACTTTTTGAGTTATGAGTTTTAGGGAAATTAGTCACTCGTGGGGACACCAACAACGGCAAGATTTGTGATGGTTGTTGTAGAACAGCGAAATACAAATACACGGCTACAAGCCGAATACATATTGCTCACTCGTTAAAAACGAGCGAGAGCCATTGGGTTTTACGAGCAACAGCAGGGTACCATTTCTCCATTCTTAATTTTGAGAAGTTTTACACTAGGAGAAGATAAATTTTGTAGTATTTCTTGCTTTTCGTTCATTTCAAAGTAGTATGAAAGTAATTATTTCTACACTAAAATAAATATTATTTTAGAAATAAAAAATAATTTTCATTTTTTTATACAAAAAAGTCATCAAACAATATATTTTGTTTGATGACTTATCTATAGAATAACATT
The DNA here is from genome assembly GCA_036846465.1 of Bernardetia sp. GTDB lineage: Bacteria > Bacteroidota > Bacteroidia > Cytophagales > Bernardetiaceae > Bernardetia. Next base: position 1,190 of record DAIUBX010000648.1, on the reverse strand, counting down.
ATTTTCCTAATATTTCCAAGCCTTTACAGTATCAATAAAATGCTTGACTTTATTAAAATCTAAATCTGGATAAACTCCGTGTCCTAGATTGGCAATGTGTTTTCCTTTTCCGAAGGCAGTAAGCATTTTCTTCGTTTCTGCTTCTATCGTTTCATACGAACCATACAAAACACAAGGGTCAAGATTTCCTTGTAAAACTTTGTCATTTCCTATTAATTTTCTTGATTCTTCAATCGACATTGTCCAATCCATTCCAACCACATTACAAGAAAGTTTTCCAAAATCTGCTCTAGCTGCGTGTTGGTCTTTTGCAAAAACAATCGTCGGAACTTCATCAATCGCTCCTAAAATCTGCTGAATGTATTTCAAACTAAATTCTCGGTACTGTTCCAACCCCAAAACACCAGCCCAAGAATCAAAAATTTGTATAATATCTGCACCTGCTCTTATTTGAGCTTTTAGATAAATAATGGTAGCATCAGTAATTTTTTGTAATAATTGATGTGCTAGTTTAGGGTTTTCATAGAGCAAAGCACGAGGTTGTGAGAAGGTTTTTGAGCCTTTTCCTTCTATCATATAACAAAAGAGCGTAAAAGGCGCACCAGCAAAACCAATCAAAGGAACACGTCCATTTAGTTCTTTTTTGGTAATAGAAATGGCTTCTGTTACATAACTCAATTTTTCTTCAATGCCATCAGTAGTCATTCTTTTTATGTCTGCTTCCGTTTTGATAGTTTGAGGAAAACGAGGTCCTACTTTTTCTATCATTTCGTAAGGCAAACCCATTGCTTCAGGGATTACCAAAATATCCGAAAAAATAATGGCTGCATCTACTCCCAATCTATCGACAGGCTGAATAGTAACTTCGGCTGCCAAATGTGGTGTAGTAACGAGTTCGATAAATCCACTTAGTTTGGCTCTCAATTCTCTATATTCAGGCAAGATTCTTCCAGCTTGGCGCATTGTCCAAACAGGCGCACGTTCTGTTTTTTCTCCTTTTGCTGTTCTTAAAAGTAAATCGTTTTCCAAGATTTGCATATATTTTTAATTCAATTTTATGCTATCGCTCGTGAGGACACGAGCAATGGTAAAGTTAATTTTTATTTTAAAAATTATTTCAATAATAAGTAAAATAGCAACATGAGTGACATTTCAAAAAAGGTAAATCTTTGCCAAATTTTATTCTGTAA
>DAIUBX010000647.1:0-1635 GCA_036846465.1 Bernardetia sp. | reverse complement strand
AAATCTCCCCAAAGTAATTTTGGGTCAATTTTGTCCAAAAAAGCAATTGTAAGACTAAAAATGCTAATTTGCGTGGCTGTTTCGTTTACATCAACGCCAAAAATATTGTCTTCTAAAATTTGTTTAAATGTATCAGAAATTTCATTTTTTAACAATCGTAAAACTTTTTTATCTTCTTCGGAAAGATTGTCTTCGGGTAAAGATAATTTTACTACTTTATCAAAGTTATTGATTGCCCACCAATCCAAAAGCCTTTTATAAGCTGCCACCAGAAAAATTCCAGACCCACAACTTGGGTCAAGAATTCGATAATGAATCTTATTATTTTTTATATAGTTTTCTTTGTGCAAATCTAAGGGCATTACCTCATCAATCAAAAAATTGACTAAAAACGGAGGCGTATAAACAACACCTTTTTCTTTTTCCTTGCTTTCGGGCTGTAGGAACTCTTCATAAATTGAACTTATCAACTCTATTGGAATAAAATCAAAATTGTATTTTCGCCAAATAGAGATTTGAGTATTTTCTACATCTACTTTTCCTTCTACAAATTGAGCTATTTCAGTTAAATTTTGATTTTTTATAAATTTTTCTTCTTCTTCGGTCAAAATATTAAATATTTTTCCGTTATAATCATTTTCTAATTCATTTATAAATTGAATAAAAAGCTCTCCTTTGTTATCTTTTAGCAATATTTGAATAAAATTTTCTGTTTGATATTTTGTAGCAAACTTTTCGTACTTTTTGCTTAATGCAAAATCATCTTTACTATCTTTCTTTTCTTCTAAAAATTTAATCAAGATAGATAACAAAAGCACTTTATCTAAAGCTTTTTTGCCCTCAACAGAACTATGCTTTTCTTGTATTTTTTTTCTTGTTTTCTCTAATTGGTCTAAAATAATCTGAAAAGGTGTTTGTTTTTCGTCTAACTCCCAACTACCTTGCTCCCAGAACATTCCTTTCCCAAAAATATGAGCCGAAAAACGATAGTCATTAAATTCCTCAATAGCTTCCTTGACTGTCTTAATTAGTTTTAAACCTTCAAGGTCTAAGTCCTCGCCACTTTGACTATCAGTGGGCTTTCGAGCATTGACAACATTACTATCAGCAGGTCTTCGGGCATTGACAATATCAAGCCTCGTTTGTCCTAAAATAACATAGACATCAATCTCACCTGCACTCCAAAGTTTAGCGTGTAAATCTTGATGCTCTTTGGTATTGAAGAAACTATCCTCCCTTTGAAAAATATAGACCGAAGGTTTAGAATTGATATGATTATTTTCAGCATCAAAATATCTGCGGAAAAGTACGGCATCAACCTCGAGCCTTTTGGCTTTATCCACAATATGATACCACTCAGAAGTATGGAGGTCTTTTGAGTGATTTTTACAAATCACCAGTCCGTTTTCTTGTGTGTATCCAATATTTTCTAATACAGTTAATTCCATAATTTTAAGCTAAAATTATCTCTGCAATGATAACAGTATTATAGCCAATGTTATTCTTTTATGAAAGAATATTATGCAGCTCATATTTTATAGGTTTATTCTACATTTTCAAATAGGTAGTTTCTGCTATTCAATCAGAAAAACTTTGAGATTTCAATTCTAAAACAGTACAACTAAGAGAAAAATG
>DAIUBX010000646.1:0-1636 GCA_036846465.1 Bernardetia sp. | reverse complement strand
TCAATATGGTAGATAAATTAGAAGAAATCAAAAAACGTTTTCATACTGTTCGTGATGAAATGATGAATCCTGAATCTATGCAGGATATGAAAAAGTATGCTATTTTGAGCAAAGAATACAAAGATTTAGAAAAAATTGTAAATAAATACGAAGAGTACCTAAAAATACTTGGTAATATAGAAGGGGCAAAAACGGTTTTGAAAGAAGAAAAAGAAGAAGAATTTAGAGAAATGGCAAAACAAGAGCTTGAAGACCTAGACCCTCTAAAAGAAAAAATAGAAACTGAAATCAAAACTTTACTCATTCCAAAAGACCCAGACGACGATAAAAATGCCATTCTTGAAATTCGTGCAGGTGCAGGAGGTGATGAAGCTGGTATTTTTGCAGGCGATTTGTACAGAATGTACCAGCGTTTTGCTGAGGTTCAAAAATGGACGTGGGATATTATCTCGTTTAGTGAAGCTACAGCAGGTGGTTATAAAGAAATGATTGTTTCTGTTACAGGAAATGAAGCCTACGGAAAACTCAAATACGAATCAGGCGTTCATCGTGTTCAGCGTGTTCCAGATACAGAAAGTCAAGGACGTGTTCATACTTCGGCTGCATCAGTTGCCGTTTTGCCAGAAACAGATGCCGTAGAAATCAACCTTGACATGGGCGACATCAAAAAAGATACGTTTAGAGCATCAGGAGCAGGTGGACAGCACGTAAATAAGACAGAATCAGCTATTCGTCTGACTCACCTTCCAACAGGATTAGTAGTAGAGTGTCAAGACGGACGTTCACAAATTCAGAATTTTGAACAAGCATTAAAGGTTTTGAAAGCTCGTTTGTATGATATGGAATTACAAAAACAAAATGCTGAAACGTCAGAAACTCGTCGTTCCATGGTAGGACGTGGTGACCGTTCAGACAAAATCCGTACTTATAATTATTCACAAGGGCGTGTAACCGACCATAGAATAAACTTTAGTATTTTTAATTTGCCTAACGTAATGGACGGAGATATTGGTGCATTTATCGAAGAGCTAAAACTTGCTGAAAATGCAGAGCGTTTGTCGGCTGCTGCGAGTGGAGAGTAAAAATTCAATTACGAATTAAAAATTACGAATTACGGAATTTCCATTTATAGATTTTCAAAAGGAATTTGAGTAAAATCAAATTCCTTTTTTGTTATCATTTTTTGATAAAAACTTTGTCAGTAGTTGTTTTGGTAATCCAAAATAACTCTGCCAATAGTTAAACAAAATGCTTATTTTTCAAACTATTGACAGCCTTAAAAGGACTGTCAAAATTTAAAAAAGGATTATTAAAATTAAAAAAATAAAATTCGTATCATTTGCATAGAAAACATATAAAACAAAACAACAAAAACATTTCGTTTTATAATTTCTCCTTCTGTAATGGGTGCATCTACAACTGATTTTACCATAATGATATTCTGAAAAGAAATGGCATTTCCCATCGAACTACCCATGTGCAGCAAAGCAAAAGAAAGAGGAATATAAACGGCTTCATTTACAGAAGACTCTACTGCACTGACCAACAATAAATTACTCATCGTCGAACTGCCTGTAATAAAACTGCCCATCGAACCCATTAATGAATAATAAAAAAACAATACTTGTTGATTTGC
>DAIUBX010000645.1:0-1640 GCA_036846465.1 Bernardetia sp. | reverse complement strand
AATCCAAATCAAAATACATTAAAAAAGACCTTCCACAATGCAGAAGGTCTTTTGATATATCAAACAAATAGATGAAGTAAATCCATTTTAATTTGTTGTTGGTGTCGCTATGCTAAAACACCAACAACGGCTTTTGAATTATAAACAGATTATTCTCCGTCTTCTAATTCTTCGTCTTCAAAGACAAAGTCTTCGTCGTTGTCTTCTTCCTCATCACTTTCGTCATCAGAGGTTGCTGAAATAGCTTTTCCTGCTTTTTTTGATTTAGAAGATTTGCCTTCTTTATCAGCCAATACAGCAGCTTTATCTAAATCACGCAATTGTTTTTCAAGATCTGCCATTAACACCTCATCTTCTTCGATAAGAGCTTTTACAGAATCACGACCTTGTCCGAGTTTGTTATCTCCGTAAGAATACCAAGAACCCGATTTTTTAACAATATCTAATTCTACTGCCAAATCCAAGATTTCACCAGCCTTAGAAATTCCTTTTCCATACATAATATCAAACTCAACTTGTCTGAAAGGAGGAGCAAGTTTGTTTTTCTTCACGCTTACACGAGTACGGTTACCTGTAATTTTGTCTCCATCTTTGATTGCACCAATACGACGAATATCTAAACGAACAGACGAATAAAATTTAAGTGCATTACCACCTGTTGTTGTTTCTGGACTTCCGAACATGACACCAATTTTATCACGAAGTTGGTTAATGAAAATACAAGTACATTGTGTTTTGCTAATTACACCTGTTAGTTTACGAAGAGCTTGAGACATAAGTCTTGCTTGAAGACCCATTTTAGAATCTCCCATATCGCCTTCTAATTCTGCTTTTGGCACAAGAGCAGCCACAGAGTCAATTACTACAATATCAATCGCTGTTGAGCGAATAAGTTGTTCGGCAATTTCTAGAGCCTGCTCGCCATTATCAGGTTGCGAGATAAGAAGATTATCTAAATCCACACCTAAGGCTTGAGCATACGCACGGTCAAAAGCGTGTTCTGCATCAATGAAAGCAGCAATTCCACCTTGTTTTTGCGCTTCTGCAATAGCGTGAAGAGTAAGTGTAGTTTTACCAGAAGATTCTGGACCATAGATTTCTACAACTCTACCACGAGGAAGCCCACCAATTCCTAAAGCAATATCAAGTCCTAATGAACCTGTTGAGATACTTGGAATACTTACTATGTTGTCATCAGTCAGTTTCATGACTGTTCCTTTTCCATACGTTTTGTCAAGCTTTGCTAAAGTTACTTTTAGAGCTTCTAATTTCTTTTTTTGGTCGTCGGCATTTTTCGCCATAATTGAAATATATATAAGAGTGATAAATGATTTACTAAATTAATTTGTGTTTTTCTGACAGTTAAAAACTGTTTGTTACACTTTTCCTTTTAAGGATACTACAAATTTAAGAGTGCAGAACGTAAACGATTTACGTTGTAAAAAATAATTTGAATTTTTTTCTGATTATTTTTTCTGACTTCTTTTCTGACACTTTTCAAAGTATCAGCTACTTTTCCTTTTAGGATAATACAAAATTAAGAGTGTAGAACGTAAACGATTTACGTTGTAAAAAATAATTTGAGTTTTTTCTGATTATTTTTTCTGACTTCTTTTCTGACACTTTTCAAAGTATCAGCT
>DAIUBX010000644.1:0-1641 GCA_036846465.1 Bernardetia sp. | reverse complement strand
ATGTAATTATTTTAGTTTTTGGATTGGCGTGGTATTTTTGGAGAAAAAAGAAATATTCTTAAATAAAAGAATTTAAAACAAAAGTTAAGAATGATATCATTATTTACAGATTATTAATATTATTGCAGCTTCTGTTACAGATGGTGGAGATATACATTCTTCTCAGTTCTTAGTGTTTAGCTACAGGAATACTACGTATTAATATAACAGTACGCAATAACGGAAATGCAAATATTGCAGCAGATATTCCTATTACATTTTATAATTATTACATTACCAAAATCTCTTTCAAAAGGAATTTATATTTTGAATGCCATAACTGATTTTGGGGCAGAAAATTTCAAGTTTGTAATAGAATAATTTTCAATGTATCATAAAATAGAATCATCAAAAAAGCTGTCCCAAAAGGTCAGCTTTTTTTGTAATTCTTCTTCTTAGTTGATTTTTTTTAACCCTAAAAACTATCCGTACTTTTTGGACAGCCTCATTTGGATAAAACTAAATCTCATCTCCAATCAAATTAGCCACCAAACGCCCAGAACGCATCGCAGCATTCAAAGAACCATTCAAAAGATAATCGCCACAACGGTACAGACCATCATGTATTTTCAAATCTTCCATGGAAGGCGTATGTTTTACAGAGTTTTGATTGGGTAGAGCGTAAGGAATAGAATACGACTTCAAAAAATCCCACTCGTAAGCGTGTGTTCCATACCACAAACTTAGTTCTCTTCTTGTTTTTTCTATTAATTCGTCTTCTGTGAAATCTTTGTTTTCATCATCTGTAACAATCGAAACAGAAAGTAATGACTTATCAATCGGTGCATAATCCGACGAAATATCACTCATTACCACAAAATTATTTACCAATCGGTTTTCTAACGAATTTAGACACAAAATAGGACGTTTTACAATTGATTTGTCCATTGAGAAATATAGATTTGTTGTTCCTCTTGTGTTTTCTTTTTCTGCAGTAGTTGCTCGGTACGATTGTGCAAACTCATTATTATCTGTTGCTATCAAAATCGTTTTTGCTTCAAACTCATTTCCACTTTCGGTAGTAACTTTATTTTTATTTATCGAAACTACTTTTTCATTCGTAATAATGGCATCATTTGGCAAAATACTAGCCAACTGACGAGGAATTTCTTCCATTCCCAAAGCAGGAACTGCTCCATTTCCATTCGAAAACATTTGAAAAACAAAATCAAACATTCGGTTAGAAGTCTGTAAGTCTTTTTCTAAAAATATTCCTGCCAAAAATGGATTCAAAAACTGTTCTATCAACGAACTTTTAAAGTTATAATTGTTTCTAAGAGCTTGATAGGTTGTAGTTTCTGGTTGTGCAAAAATCTCATGCAAATCTTTTCCATTGATTTCCGTTTTTACCAAAAGCATACGGAGTTTGTCTGCCCACGTCCCTATTGGATTGGCAAGTGTAGAAAGCGTTTTGGATGGATTTCTAAATGGGTCTGCAAACTCAAATACTCCTTTATCGGTATGCAAAAGCGCACCTGCATCAATAGTTTTGAGTTGAAGTTTTGAGTAACTTAATGCTTTTTGTGCTTCTGGATAGGCTGTCAATAAAACTTGAAAACCTCTATCCAAACGAAAACCATTTACAAGGTCTGTTTTGATTCT
>DAIUBX010000643.1:0-1656 GCA_036846465.1 Bernardetia sp. | reverse complement strand
TTGGTATTAAACAATAATTTATAATCTGACAAAAGGGAGCTATTCTTTCTTTTATTTTATGTAAAAAATCGATGTAATCAGCTCTTTCCAAAAAAATAGTTTCTTGGTTATTTCCTTGATTATAAATATGATAAAGTGTTTCAGATTCAATGTGCATTTTATAAATAGATTAATTTATGAAATTTTGAAATGATATTTTTGCCAAATCAGACCTTCGGTACAGACTTGTCAAAAATGCAAGATATATTTTGCTCTATCTTCTATTTTCACTCGGTCTGTACCATAGGTCTGACCGAGTGAAAATAAGTATTTCCAATTCTAAAAGGCTTATTTTGTCCAAGTCAGACCTTCGGTACAGACTTGAACAAAATAGAAAATATTTTTTTTGCTTTTACTTTTTCCTAACCAAAAAAATCACAGCCACACCGACCATAATTCCAAAAACATTATCCAAAGCATCTGTTCCTTGACTTCTCAAATCTCCTCTCAAATCAGCAATATAACAGTAATCAAATTCTTTTTGAATGGATTTTCTAAAACCATCGTCTTGTTTTTTATCAATAAAAGAACGATTTACCACAAAAGCCAAAATTCCACTTTCGCCTAATCTATCAGAAGCCCAACGAATAAAACGCTTATACATATCGTACTGCTTTGTTTTCTGTGCCGTACTTTCCTTTATATAAGTGTCTTTTATTCGCTTGTCTAAATCTGGATATTCTCTATTTTTATTATTGTCGTTTTCGTTTTGTTGATTGGCATTATACGGAGGATTTCCAATAATAACGGATATTTTCCGTTTGTTTTGCCTCTTGATACGGTCTAAGTTTTCAGCCGAAAGGCTCGTAAAAAGTCCTGTTTGTTTTCCAGTAAATCCAAAACCCATATTATCCAGCGTATCTACAAAAACTAGATTTTCAAATTCTTTGTATTCTCCTGTTTTTTGTTGGTAGGCATATTCAATATTTAGATTGGCGATATAATAGGGCAAAATACTTACTTCGTTGGCGTGAATTTCGTTTGCGTATTTGTGTTTTATCTGTTCCTTTTTTGAAGAAGGAAAATAATCTATCAAATCAGTAATAAATGTTCCTGTTCCTGTTGCAGGGTCAAGAATTTCTACACCTTCGCTCAAAAGTTCCTTTCCAAAATGCTCATAGAGTAAATAATCCGTACTTTCAATCATAAAACGTACAATTTCGTTGGGTGTATAGACAATTCCCAAACGGTCAGCTCCTTTCGGATTGTAGGCTTTATAAAAATCTTCATAAATTACCTTCAAAAAAGTCTGTTTTTCTCTTACATTATCAATTCTAGCAGCGACGGTTTTGATGACTTGGTAATAATTTCGGATTTTGGGATAAAAATTTTTCTTGATATTCTTTGTAAAAAAAGTTTTTAATACGTTTTCTAATTCGGCAGCAATATTATTTGACTTATGAAAATCAATTTCATCAAAAATGGTATTAAAAATATCTTGTGTCAGAATATGCTGCACGAGCATTTCACGAATATCAGTAGGCGTAATATCTGGGTTGATACTATCTTGACAAATTTTTAAAAACTTGTTTTTAGCTTTTACAAAATCTGCATTATTTTTGCCTTCCTCGTCCATAAGCTGACGCAATTCCTTGATAATGGGAGGAATATCTGTCT
>DAIUBX010000642.1:0-1659 GCA_036846465.1 Bernardetia sp. | reverse complement strand
GAAGAAAATAAAGTAGTAGAATTAAATAATAATGAGTTAATTGTACATTTTTAATAAAAACAGTATTATCTTTTTTGATAAAGCATAAACTAAACAAACAAGATTATGATTACTTCATTAGACCAATTAGATTTTGATAAAACCTATTCGTATGCCGATTATCTGACGTGGCAGTTTGATGATTTTGTAGAACTTATCAAAGGAAAAATATTTCCGATGTCTGCGCCTTCTCGTTTGCATCAAAAAGCCGTTTCAAAATTAGACAGACGCATAGGAAATTACATTGAAAAAAATCATTTAGAATGTGAGATTTACGTATCTCCTTTTGATGTTCGTCTTTTGAGAAATCCAAATGAATCTTTAGAAGACAGATTAGGCAAAACAGATAAAGAAATTTATACCGTTGTGCAACCTGATATTTGTGTGATTTGTGATTTAGAAAAGCTAGATGATAAAGGGTGTAACGGTGCGCCAAATTTGATCATTGAAGTAGTATCTGAAAAAAATGCAGCCAATGCACAAAAAGATACTATCGAAAAATATGAAATTTATGCAGCAAATGGTGTTTATGAATATTGGTTGGCTCGTCCTTTGGAAAAAACAGTTCAAAAGTTTCTATTAAATTTGGCTACAAATACCTATCAAGCAGAAGGATTTTATAGAATAAATGATAGTGTTCCTTGTTCCGTTTTAGCAAATTTTGAAATTGAAGTAAAAGACCTTTTCAGTTAGATTTTACAAAAAAAACGTCTTTAAAAGTAAAAAAATGAAATACTACAACCTCGTTGCAGAGTGCAAAGGCTACGAATCGGCTCACGAATTTTGTGCTTATTTTAGAGAAAATATTCCTGTTTTATCAAACGGAAAACGCATTGCGACAGAAGCAAATGCCATTCGCAGAGGTGATGGAATTTGGATAGCTTGTGTAGCTTTTGAAGGACTTGTATCTTTTGATAGCGAAGAAGAATTGGAATATGCTCAAAGAAATGCTTTATCTGCTACTGTAAATCCTAATTTTTTGGAAGAAGCCGTTTCAGAAATTTTTTCTTTGCTTTCTATTGCTCCTTCTTATACGGCAGCAGCTTTTGGAGTTGATGCAATTGATGCGTTTTCTCAAATGTCTATTGAAGAAATTATTTTACAAAATGCGTCTTTTGGCTATTTATTTTTGACAGATTCAGCTTGGGAACGACTAGGCGAACCAAAAGGATTTGAAGTTTTTTCGGAAGGGTATTATTGGAATCCGAATTAGGAATTTTGCTAAAAATTAAACCATAATAAAGCTACTTTTTCATTGTCTATTCCAATAAGAGCAGGAACATTTTTTCTATCTTGTTCAGAAATACTTTTTATGGTTTCTTCTACATTTTTGTTATAATAAAAACAACCTTCAGATTCAGAAAACAAATTATTTGTAAAATGTTCTTGTAGTTCTTTGTGTTGTGTAAAATTTAGTCTTGGTTCTTCGTCTTGATTAATAAAACTCTGTTTATAATGTTCTTCAAGATTAATCTCTTTTTTGAGTTCTTCTGTTGCAGTTTCGTACTCTGCCATTCCTTTTATTTCAAAATAAGATAACCAAACATCTCGTTCTTTTATTGCTTCTTGCTTTTCTTGTTCTATAAAAACAAAACAATAGTTTATTATTTGTTCAATAAT
>DAIUBX010000641.1:0-1661 GCA_036846465.1 Bernardetia sp. | reverse complement strand
TTGTTTTTGTCAAAAATGTAACTCATCTTTTAGAGTGAGAAGAATATAACGTATCTTTTGAGTACGCTGTTTCAAAAGAATAAAATTTGGTAAATGATTAGTTTTGAGAAAGTACTAGACTATCAATAGTTTGTTTCCTTTTCTCTAAACTCATAAGCCATCAAAATTTTATTTAATCTCTCTTTATGGGAAGAAGCAAGAAGGGTTTGATTAAAGTTAGGGAAAAGAAATCCCAAAAATACCATACCCAAAAGCCCTAAAATGACCCATAAGCTATTTTCTTTTTCTAAAAAAATAAAAGTACCAACAACAACAAATAAAGTTCCGATTACAATCAAAAGAATTTTGCGCCATTTTTTGGAGATAAAATTATCATATTCAAAGACTACTTCTACTTTTGTGTAATCTGCTTCTTCAAAAAACTTTCCTCTTAGTACATATTTGTGCTTGTCTTTTGTGGTTATATGAAATGAGTTTTCAGAAACTGTTCCTTTAAAATGAAGTCCACTTTTGAGAGCTTCTGTAAAGGTTTCGTTTTTGGTTGCATCTGACATGTTATTTCTTAACTGCTCGGCTACTTGTGGAGGTGTAAGTTTGGTAAGATATACTAGATGGTCATCTGGAATAACTTTATCTTCATTGTGCATAGGAGAGAGAATAAAATGTAAAACTTTAGATTTTATTCAAGATACATTTTTTTTATAAAAAACGAGTAGCTTGTTTTCTTTCTACAATAAAAACGGTGTTTTGTGTAGGGATAAAGGACATGTTCATAAAAAATAGTTGAATTTAAAAACAACAAATTCTGGTATTTTTTAACTTTGAGAGTCCTTTCACAAGGCTGTCAATAGTTTTGCAACTAAACATTTTTGCACCAAACTATTGTCAGACTTGTTTCGGATTACCGAAAAACTACTGACAAAGTTAGTTTGAAGTTCATCATTTAATCCTCGTTGAGCGCAACGCCCAATGCTGTCAACTTAAGGAATTGTTTGTGGTAGGTCGCTCGTCAGCCTCGCAGAGCAGACCGTTTATAGCTGTAGTTTGCTATCAGTCTGTCTGTTCTAATGAGATTGACCTAGTTTTAATAAATTTCATAAATAGTGTCATCCTTAATAATTTGATAAGATTCTTTATAAAAATGTTCTTCACTAATATCTATCAAATCATAAGCAGTTTGTTGTGTAATCAATGAACCAGTACGAAGACCTAAATAATCTTTAAAAGAACTAAACTCCCAATCTTCCATTTTCTGACATAGCTTTGCTTTCATTGGGTTTTGATGAATATAATGAAAACAAGTAAAAGGATAATTTCCTTGTTCGCTATTTTCTAACTCTTTACCTTTTGTTTTCTGACGAAATAAAGAACCACTTCTTTTGTATTTGTGATTGAAATAAGTAGTGTATTGATTAGTAAGCAATCTAAAACCATTACTTAATCTAGTAAGCTGTAATTTTCCCAACATTATTTCCTCTGCTGAATAGTCATTTGTATTAACCAAAAAATGAAAATGATTTGGCATCAAACAATAATTCACTATTTCACAAAAAGGCAAAACTTTTTCTCTTACTTTTTTTAAGAAAAAAATATAATCTTCTCTATTTAAAAATACAGTTTCTTGGTTATTTCCTTGATTATAAATATGATAGAGTTTTTCT
>DAIUBX010000640.1:378-1698 GCA_036846465.1 Bernardetia sp. | reverse complement strand
TCAACGTCTTGTTATCTTCGATAACTGACGATTGCTAAGGTAAAATAAATACAAATAGTACATTTCTCCCTTAGCAATCGTGTATTTTCGAAGAAAATAGACGTTGATAATGGGAAAAATACAGCACAATTTTCTTAGCTTGACGGCTATGGTGAGGACACGAGCAATGGTAGAGCTAATTCTTCTTCGAAGAATTGAGTATTTCACAAAATAAAATTTTGTCTTTAGACAAAAAATAGTTCCGTTGCTCGTGTCCCCACGAGCGACCTATCACAAACAATTCCTTAAGTTGACAGCATTGAAGTAAGAGGTATGAAGTCAGAAGTAAATACAAAGTATAGAATAACTGAATTTCACTTCTGACTTCTTAAATCTAATTTCTAAATTTATTAACTCTGTGGTTAAAAAGTAATTTGGATTTTCATTCTCTCTAAACTCTTTATTTCTCTGTGTTTAAAAAGTAATTTGTATTTATCTTCATTTATCATAAAAATCATACAAATCACTCGCTAATCAGTTCAAGTATTTCTAAAAAAACTTTATCTTGCATTCAATCCAAAACTCACTTTAAAAACAAAAAAATGAATCAAAAAGCAGATTGGAAAGTCATCGAAGAATTAAATAATATCAAATTCGAAGATATTACTTACAAAAAATCAAACGGTGTTGCTCGTATTGCCTTCAACCGTCCAGAGGTCAGAAATGCGTTTCGTCCAAAAACAGTAACCGAATTATACGTAGCTTTTTTAGATGCTAGAGAAGATACTTCTATTGGAGTAGTTTTGCTTTCCTCAGAAGGTCCTTCGCCAAAAGATGGAGTGTATTCGTTTTGTAGTGGTGGCGACCAGCGCACACGAGGACATCAAGGCTATGTAGGTGAAGACGGAATGCCAAGACTTAATATTTTAGAAGTGCAGCGTCTTATGCGTTTTATGCCAAAGGCTGTTATTGCTGTCGTGAATGGCTGGGCTGTTGGTGGTGGACATAGTTTGCACGTCGTTTGTGATTTGACACTTGCCAGTAAAGAACATGCTATTTTCAAACAAACCGATGCCGATGTAACGAGTTTTGATGGTGGTTATGGTTCTGCATATTTGGCTAAAATGGTGGGACAAAAGAGAGCAAGAGAAATCTTCTTTTTGGGGCGTAATTATTCAGCACAAGAAGCCTACGAAATGGGAATGGTAAATGCCGTTATTCCTCACGAAGAATTAGAAGATACGGCTTATGACTGGGCGCAAGAAATTTTAGAAAAATCGCCTACCTCTATCAAAATGTTAAAATTTGCTTTCAATTTAACCGACGACGGAATGGTCGGAC
>DAIUBX010000640.1:0-368 GCA_036846465.1 Bernardetia sp. | reverse complement strand
CAACAAGTTTTTGCAGGAGAAGCCACACGTTTAGCGTACATGACCGACGAGGCAAAAGAAGGAAGAAATGCCTTTTTAGAGAAAAGAAAACCAGATTTTAAAGACATCAAATGGATTCCATAAATCAGTCATCAGTGAACAGTTACCAGTAATCAGTTGAAAAAATTTAGAATTCTGAATGTAGAATTTAGAATTCTAAATTATTTCGTAATTCGTAATTTTTAATTCATAATTTCAAATTGAACCAAGACTACTACAAAAATTATTATCATTTAGAACGAAATCATTGGTGGTTTGTGGTGCGTTTAGAAATTCTGAAACAAGAACTTCAAAAAATAGCTGTATTAGAAAATAATTTAGAAAAAAAT
>DAIUBX010000639.1:0-1701 GCA_036846465.1 Bernardetia sp. | reverse complement strand
AGTTTGTAGTTTTAGATTTCTTTGACGAAAAAAAATAGTGAGTTCTTTCTCTGAAAAACCATTTTGTTCGGCTACTGCCAAAAGTTGAGGATAATATTCACTAGGAAAAAAACGTCCTACTTTTCGTCTTTCTACATTGGTTTCTAAAAGTTCACGCAAAGGCAAAACACGTATTCCTGCTGCCTGCAAACGCTGCTCAAATTCGGTTTCACTAATATCTAATTCTCGTGCTTTTATACGCAATCCCTTCATTTGTTCGGTAGAAAGCAACCCATCTTTAGCTAACTCTTGTGCTTGGTTTAACAAAATTTCTAGGGCAGGTAATACTTCTAATCCATTCTGTTTTATTACTTTATCTACCGTTTCTTGATTCCAATTTTGAGAACTCACATGAGCATTCCAAAGTTTCTTAGGCAAGAAATATTGATACACCAAAAACTCTGGAATAGCTTCTTTTATCAGCGTTTCTTCTACCAAGACAGGCTCATCTCTTTCTTGTTTGTCCAAATGATTTTTTATTCCTCTCAAAATATAACGTGCAGCCTCTTCATCTGTAAGCGTATGAATGGTATAATTTCTATGGATTAAGAGAGCTTTGAGTTCGGATTGTAAAAGTAAATCGCCTATTAAATAAATTTCTGAGTCTGTTTTTGTATAATCGACTACTTTTTCTGCCAGTTCTCGGTCTTGAATACGCAATAACTGAACTTCTTGTGAGGTTATTGTAGCTGTTGCACTTGTTCCATTCGAAAGCCGAACCGTAATAAAACTCTGCTTTTCTTCTCTAATTTGATTGAGCCATTCTTCTGCTCTATGCGAATGCAACGCCACTTCTTCATCTAAATCTACACCTGTCGGCACTTGCCTCATCGCTCGCTGCAAAACAAATTTGACTAACTCTCTTTCAAAATCCCAATCCGAAACATCTTGTAGTTTTTTATTCGAAAAACTTGTTGCGTCCTCCTCTCCTACAAGAGTAAGCATAATTCGTTCTCCAAAACTATCTACAAAAGTAAGGGACGTTTTTGAGGCTTGTAAGATTAGATTTTTTCCTTCTACTAAAGAATTGATATAGGACTGATGAGGTAGAATATGAAAGCCTTTTTTTGTAAAATAAAAATTGAATTTTTCAATCAATTTTCCCGAAAAAGCAGGAGAAAAAACACACAAAAGAGGAATTACACCTTGAAAATTGGGTGATAAACGCTCAAATTCTATTTTCAGATTTTCTACAATACTATCAAATAATTTTTCGTAAGGATGTGAAGCTCCTAACCAGTCAAAGGTTTTGTCTTTTTCCATTCCGTAAGCAGGATGACGAAGCGCATTGACCGAAGCATCTAAATTCTCATAGTGTTTTTTCGAAATAGGTTTTATTTGAGTATCTACTTCAAAAAAAAGTTCTACACGTTCTTTTCCTTGGTAAGGAATAGAAAGTAGATTTTGAGAATTATAAAAAGCTGCACTACAATATTCTTCGGTTATTAAAAGACAAATTGTAGAAGTTGAATGCGTATTCATGCCTGTTTATAGAAAATTATAAAAAAAATGAAGGGAAATAAAACTATTCGTTTTGGACTAAATTACTAATAAAAAAAAGTAAAAATAATCTATTGAAAAAGATACTTCAAAGATACTTCAAAAATACGGAAAAAAGATGTTCATATACATTTTACTAAAACCAATTTAGGGCAAGCACAC
>DAIUBX010000638.1:0-1708 GCA_036846465.1 Bernardetia sp. | reverse complement strand
TTTGATAATAATCTTTGTAAATTGAATAACCAATATATTTCATTGGCATTGAAACAATAGTTTGTCTGATAATTTTACATAACTTAAAAACGTCTTGTTCAATATTCTTATCAATTCTTCCTCTCATAAAATCTGAATAAAAAACAGATAATCCTCCTAAACTAGAATAATGATTTGTTACAGATTTGAACAAAGACTTAAAATTTATATCTCGTCCACTTTTTTGAGGTAAATCTGCATCAATTATAGGGTAATAATATTCAATCCATTTTATAACTAATAATCCTACAGGAATAAGAACATTTTCATTATCTTCTTTTATATAAGGAGATTTTTGTTGAATAGCTTCTATGGAAGCTCTAAGCAAAGCAAATTTATACGTAGTGTCTTTACTATCTCTTTCTAAAATTTGATTAATATTTTTTAAAGTATCTAAGTTCATAGAAGTTATGCCATTTGCTCTAATATTTTTATAATCTATCTAAAATAAAACGAGTTGTAGGGTCTATTTTTAAACGTTCTGTACACCAACGATAAAACTTATTTGGTGCAGGATAACCTAATCCTATTAATTTTACCCAAAATGTATCTTCTAACTTTGGAATAGTCTGTTGAACAATAATAGGCAATGATTGATCTTTAGCTGCTTGTTGTACTTTTTCTAAGGTTTTATTTACAAACTTTACAATTCTTGGATTTTCTACTAATGTATCATTACAAACCACATAAATTTGACGAGTAAGTAGAATTGGGTCTAGCTTTTTTAAAGCATTCCAAACTACTTGTAACAACATTGTACTATCTTTTCCACCACTAAAGCCTATTATCCAAGGTCTATCCAAATTTTCATCGTATAGATACTGGTCTATAATCTCATTTTCTAAATAATGAATATCAAAAAACATAATATATTATAAATTTGGAAATGTAAATTATTCTTGTTGTATTATTTTGGGAGTCTTTTTTTAGAATGTAAATATATGATTTTAAAGCCACATTTCAAACAAAACAAAAAAGCCTATCCAATTAAAAACTGAATAGGCTTTTGATTTATTTCTTAGATTTTTTTGTTTTTCTTACAAAAACCAATCAGTTTACCGTAGCTTAAATAAAAGAATCAAACTATTGTCAGAGTTATTTCGGATTACCAAAAAACTACTGACAAAGTTTTTTCAAAAATCATATCCAAACCATAAAAATCCGTTTTTCTTCTATGTGTATCCATTCGGATTTTAGTTGAGTAGTTTTTTCTTTTCGGTCATCAAAAACGACTAGGTAGCCTGTATCTTTGTTTTGCCTTTCCAAATAATTGTAGAGTTGTAAAATTCCTTTTTCATGATAAACCTCACCTCGCCATAATTTTAATTCTACAATATATTTATGACTGTGATAAATGACCACCAATTCAAGTCTTCTTTCTTCTGAAATTTGTACTTCTTTTAAAGCAAAACCATTTCCATTTAGAATCGAATAAAGAAAAGTCATAAAAAGTAATCGCCATTGGTTTTCTAAAAAAGTTTCTTCTTTTCTACTCTCATTTTCCTTTAAATAAACTTGAAAACGCTGTAAAATAAGTTCAAAGCTGAGTTCCTTATTTGGTAAAACAAATTTATTTTCAGTAAAATAAGTACACTGTTTCAAAAGTTTTTCATTTTTTTGTAAAAACCTCGTTGACGGCGAAGCCTCAACGACGGTTAGTTTTCTTTAT
>DAIUBX010000637.1:0-1729 GCA_036846465.1 Bernardetia sp. | reverse complement strand
TTTGTTGCTCCTGCTTTGTATAATGAAGAACGAAGTGTAGCACGAGGAGCAACTTTTTTTGTGTCGCTTTTATTTGCTATTGGTGTTCTTTTTGGCTATTTTTTGATAACTCCTTTGTCTATCAATTTTCTTTCAAACTATCAAGTTGATGCAACCATTCTCAATGAAATTGATATTTCTTCGTATGTAACTACGGTAGCTATGCTTACTTTGGGTTGTGGCTTAATGTTTCAGCTTCCTATTGTGGTATTTTTCCTCTCTCAAGTGGGTATTGTTACGCCTGAGCTTATGCGAACGTATCGCAAACATTCCATTGTTATTATTTTGTTTGTTGCAGCTCTCATTACTCCTCCAGATGTAATTAGTCAATGTTTGGTAGGATTTCCTATTTGGGTTTTATATGAAATGAGTATTCTTATTTCGGCTTCTATTCAGAAAAAAAGAAATTTAGCCATTGCAAAAGCTGAACTACTAAGGGAAAATAATTGATTCAATATCGATTTGATTTAGTTTTATTTTTCTAACTTTGTAAATGACTATATTTTTAAGTAACTGATACTTTCTAAAGTCTCTTGAGTACCTTAAATTGCCTTACGTATATTGTCTTATTTAAAAATAATAAAGACAATACCTTATTAATTATTGCTGATTTTATCTTGTAACTATTATGATGAACGAAGAAAACGAGAATTTGAACAACGAAAACGAAACTACTTCAACACAAAACCAAGTAGTAAACGAGTTGGAAAATCATCTAGAAAAACCAGAACTGAAAGACGAATCGGCAGAAGCTGATGACGAAGTAAGTCAAGCAGATTTGGAAGCTATCAAAAAAGAAAGCGAAGAAATAAATGCTTCTGACGATGAAAAAACAGATGATACAGAAAATGAAAGTTCGGAGAAAGAAAAACAAAAAACAGAAGAACTTCCTCAAATAGATTATTCTACTTTCTTAAAAGAAGAATTAGTTTCTAAAAGTGCAATGTTGGCAGCAGAAGCAACAGGCTCAGAGGGAAGAATAAACTTTCGTTATTTAGATGACCAAGTTTCAAAAATCAGAGAATTTATAGACGGCTTCAATGAGCAAGAACGTAAAGAAGCTCGTCAGAAATATGAAGAATCTGCAACAACAGACGAAGAAAAAGAAGGTTTTTCATTCCAACAGGATGAGCTTACTGGAATGTTTTATGAAAACTTCAAAGCAATAAAAGAAGCTAAACGCAATCATTACGCAAAATTAGAAGGCGAAAAGCAAAGCAATCTAAAGAAAAAACAAGCTATTATTGAAGAGCTTCGTTCGCTTACCGATACTTCAAAACCAAGTGAACTTTCAAGAAAAGGTGAGTTTGATAGAGTAAAAGCAATTCAATCAGAGTTCAAAAATATCGGTTATGTGCCGATGCAAGAAGCTGACGAAATTTATAGAAACTATAAAGCATTGCTAGACCTTTTCTATAATCAAAAATCACAAGAACGTGAGCTTTTAGCACTTGATAGAGAGCGTAATTTGGAAGCCAAAACTTCTATTGTTGCTCGTACTGAAGAACTTTTGAATTATGATAAAATAAATGATGCTGTAAACGAACTCAACCGTTTGCACCAAGAATATAAACGTATTGGTCCTGTTCCTAGAGCAGATAGAGAAGAACTTTGGGAGCGTTTTAGAGTTGCTTCTGACAAAATTTATGATGCTCGTAGAGAATACGCAGAGAACTTTAAGGCTCAGTTG
>DAIUBX010000636.1:0-1732 GCA_036846465.1 Bernardetia sp. | reverse complement strand
GTTCTAATCAAATTTCAGATATTTCATTTTTATCTGAATTAACTGGCTTAACGAATTTATCCCTTAGTGATAATAAAATTTTAGTTGTAGAGGAATTAAAAGAAATAATAAGAAATCAAAAACTTGAAACGCTATATTTATCTAATAACCCTATTCCTTATTTACCAAAAGAACTATTAGGAAATTGGAATTTAGACAACTGCCTCCAAGACCTAAGAAATTACTACCAAAATCAAGATTTCGTTCCAAACAAAGAAATAAAAGTAGTCATTTTAGGTAATGGAATGGTAGGAAAAAGTACGCTTTTGAATCGTTTTTTGAATCCTACTGGCGATTGGGAAAAAGAAATACAAATAGATGTTAGCGACCGTACAGAGGGAATTGTAATAAAAGAAAATATTCCTTTTAATTTGGAAGACGACAAAGAAATAAGGTTGAATATTTGGGATTTTGGAGGACAAGAAGTGTATCACGGAACGCATCGTCTTTTTCTGAATAAAGATGCTGTTTATATTATTGTTTGGGCATTGGAAACGGACGAACAAAAAGAAGAAATCCGTCAAGATTTGAATTATTGGTTAGATTATGCACAAGATTTGGCTATTGATAGTCCTATAATTTTGGTGCATAGTCAGTGTGATAAAGAAAGTGAGAAAAATAGAAAAGAAATAAGTAAGCAATTAGATATTAGTGAGTTACCAAAATATGAAGGAAATATAATAGAGAATGATTTATCATTTTCTGCCAAAACAGGAGAAGGATTGAATCACCTAAAAGAAGCCATTAAAAAAGCTATCAAAACTCGGCTTTCGGCTAGAGTAGAAACAGAAATTCCTAAAAAATGGTCAGATTTGCGTGATGATTTAAGGAAATTAAGAGAAAACAAAGACAATAAGCAAAACGAAATTTCAAAAGAAGATTATTTGAAAGAATGTGAAAGGTATGAAATAAAAGAATCAGAAGCCGAAACGATACTTACTTTTTTGCACCGAACAGGCTTTTTGTATTATGACGAAAAACTATCAAAAAATATTATTCTCAATCAAACGTGGGCAATAGAAGCCATTTATGAAGCCTTAAAACCAAAAAGTATAGCCAAAAGAGCAAAAGGAAAACTAGAATACGAAGATTTAGAAAGTTTTTGGCTTGAAAAAAACTATTCAAAAACAGAAGTCAAAACCTTTATTGATTTTATGGTTAGTTCTGAAATTTGTTTTTGTAAGGAACAGCAAGATTATAAAGGTTTAGAAAATCCTACTTTTATTATTCCTCATTATTTGGAAGAACCAAGCCGTTTTGTTACGAAGTGGGAAAAAGAAAATAGTTTTTATATGATTTACAAACCTGCTTTTTTCCATAAAGGAATTGCAGAACGTTTTTTAAGTCGTTTAGGACGTTTGAGTAATGAAACTGATTTATGGAGAGATGGAATACGTATTTTTAGTGATACATTTAACGGCGAAGCCTTAATTACTTTTGATAGAGAAAAGAAAGAAGTAAAAATTTCAACAGATAAATACGAACTTTTGGAAGCCGTTGTAAAAGAACTCAACAAAATTTTAGATGAAGGTTCACAAACCAAGCCTTCTGAAAAAGTTACGTTTTTTTATTCGCTTGATGGAGAGGAGTTTGTCAGCAAAGAGAATATTTTACTTTCTATAAAAGCAAAAGGCGAACTGGTAGAAAATACAAAAGGAGTTATGGTAGAATTAAATCCTTTTTTAGAAAAATA
>DAIUBX010000635.1:0-1748 GCA_036846465.1 Bernardetia sp. | reverse complement strand
GCAGAAAAACAAAAGAGAAGCAAAAAACCTTTGTTTTTTGATGCGATTAACCTACAATACCACCAACAACACACCACCTTAAAATTGTAATTTTATGAAAAAAATAAATTATTCCTCATTTGTTATCTTGATTGCTTTATTTTTGGGCAATCTATTTTTTCTATCTTCTTGTAAAGACAAAAAAAATGAAGAGGAAAATATAGAAGCTACTTCTGAAGAAGCACAAGAACAAGCAGAACAGGAAGCTCTTTGGGAAAAAGCAAATGAAAACATGCCTGATGCCGATACACTTGCTTTGCCCGAAAAACTTACGATGCTCAACGATAGCGTTGCCGTAACTTGGAATCGCCTCTTATCTGCCGAACGTGAAAAAGATGATATGTTGCAAAAATTTGTTCGTGAAGCTCGTTTTGTAGAGGGTTTTAATGGAAAAGAAATGATAGATAAACTAGAAGTTGAGCGTAAAGCTCTTTTAAAGTTGCGTTACGATGAAAAAACAATGCAAAACGCCAAAACAATGGATGCTTATGACAAAAAATTAGCAGATATTCAGACGCTCATAAAACAAATTAAAGAAAATAATCCAGAATTAGAACGTTATCCCATTCCTTATTCTGTCATTACTTATTTTTCACAATTAGATAATATAGACTTTTTGTTGCGTAAAAACTATACAGATTATGCCACTCAACTTAATGAACTTTTAATGGTTAAAAAAGATGAAATCCCAACTTTGGGAGAGCAATTTGTAAAGATAAAACCAGCTCCTAAGTTTGAATATGGAGAATTGAACTAAAATTTCACGTATTTATTTTATTTTGAATTTAGGAATAGTTATTGTAAAATCGATTGTATAATGTCTTTTTAATTAGATTATTTACGGATATAAATGAGAATTTTATCCTCAAAAATATCTTTAACAAAAGAATTAGAACCTATTCCTAAATTCCTTACTACTATTTATTATGAAAAAATTGCATACGAATACCTTATCAACCAAATTTAAAAAATCGCCTTTCCGAATGCTTGTCATTTTGGCAGTTTCTATTGGCTTTCTTATTTTTTCGACTTCTGCATTTATGACGTATCAAAACGGAAACCGAGTGGCTATGCTTTCTGATGTTGCTTTTACAAAAGGAGAAAAAATCTCTTATTTAGTGCATTATGGTTTTATCAACGCTGGAGAAGCTGTCGTGAAAGTGGATGAAAGTTTTCACAACGTAAATGGAAATAGCTGTTATAAAGTAGATGTGGAAGGAAAATCGGTAGGTGTTTTTGCTTTAGCAACGGATGTAGATGACAAATGGAGTTCGTATATTGATACAAAAAAACATATTCCACGTAAATTTTATAGAAAAATAAAAGAAAATAAATACAGAAAAGAAGAAACTGTTACGTTTGACCACTATGGCAAACAAGCCAATGTAAAATATAAGAAAAGAGATGATAAAAATTGGACAAAAAAAGAATATCCAATTCCGACAAATGTGCAAGATATGATTAGTGGATATTATTTTCTGCGTAGAGTAGATTATGAAAAACTAACCAAAAATGAAATTATCAGAATGGATGCTTTTTTTGAAGATTCAGTATATGATTTTAAGGTGCGTTACATCGGAAAAGAAACTATCAAAACTAAAATTGGTAAAAAAGAAACTTTTGTGATGACTCCGATTATGCCAGAAAATGGACTCTTTAGTGGAAAAGAATCCATCAAAATTTGGATGTCAGCAGACGAAGACCGAATT
>DAIUBX010000634.1:0-1750 GCA_036846465.1 Bernardetia sp. | reverse complement strand
ATTTTGTCAAAAATAAGCTCAGATACAAAATTTGAAAAATGTCACTCATGTTGATTTGAATGATGAATTATTTATTACAAAATCCGATTTATTAGAAGAAACCTATTCGCCTTTGAGAGATGATTTGAAAAAAGAATATGCAGAAACAACTGAGAAGAAGTATGAAGAAAAAATAAAAAATGGAATTTCTATAAAATTAAGCGAACTTCTTTCTTATACCGTTTCAAAAAGTGATAATAATGCTTGTGATATTTTATTTCGTCTTTTGGGAGGAAAAGCCTATACAAGTGAGCAAAAAGCAAAAGAGAAAAAATCCAAAAACGAGCTTTCAGAATCTGAAATTATAGAGCTTAGAAAAAAATACAATCAAAAAGGAGTAGAAAAAACAAATAAATTTATTCACAAATTAGGATTAAAAAATACTGTTATTGCAGCCAGTGAAGAAAAAATGCACGAAACGTTTGATGACCAATATCTTAATACAACTACTCCAACTGATGCCGTTTTATTGTTAAAACACTTCTATCAAGGAAATATTCTAAAAAAAGAAACACAATTTTTTTTGTGGAAAATATTAGTTGAAACTGAAACAGGAGGTGACAAAATAAAAGCAGGTTTACCTCAAAAAGAAAGCATTATTTTGGGACACAAAACAGGAACTTCATTTCGTAAAGATGCAAAAGAAGGAGAAGAATTTGGACTAAAAGCAGCCGACAATGATATTGGAATCGTCGTTAAACCAACAAAAAGTTATGCAATAGCTATTTTTATTAAAAATTCGAATGAAAGTAATGAGGTAAATACTGGGCTGATTGCAGAATTATCAAAGATGATTTTTGAATTTTTGGACTAAAAAAAATAAAACCCACGAATTTATTCATGGGTTCATTTGTATTACTTCTCACTTCTTATTTCATACTTTTGACTTTATTTTATCCTAGTAGTTGATTTGCCAAACTTTCAATATTCATTCCTCCCATTTTTCCAGAAGACATAATCAAAAGATTGTTTTGTGTCCAATTTTGAGCCACTAAAAAAGATTCTAATTCATCAACCGTCGTAAAAACTTCCAAATCTTGTCTTTTGAAAGCATCTTTCAAATCTTGTTTCGAAATGGCTGGTAATCCTTTCGCTTCTACATAAGCAGGATTATAATAAACGGCTGCTGTATCGGCTGCATTAGCCGTATTTGCATATTCTCCAATAAAATCTTGATTCAAACTACTGAATGTATGCAATTCCATACAAGCTGTCAGACGCTGTTTTGGATATTGTTTTTTTACTGCTTTTATAGTTGCTTCTACTTTGGAAGGCGAGTGAGCAAAATCTTTAAAGACGTGCATTTGGTCATTTTCTCCTACAAGTTCAAGGCGTTTTGAAGCACCTCTAAACGACATCATAGCATCATAAAACTGACTTTCTCTTATTCCTAATCTTCTACAAACAATTTTTGCAGCATTCAAATTTGACATATTATGTTCTCCAAAAACAGAAACTTCCATTTGTCCAAGTTCTGTTCTCAAAAATGTTTTTCCATCTTGTACACTTGATGGGTGCGTTGTATAAGGAAATAAAATTGTATCAAAGTGTATTTTTTCGTTTCCTTCAATAATTTCTTTTACCAATTTGTCTTCTTCATTGTAGATAAACGCTCCTGCCTTGACCGAATTTTCTGCAAACAAACGAAACTGTTTTTTATATTCCTCAAAGTCAGGATATACATTGGCATGATCCCAAGCAATGCCACTCA
>DAIUBX010000633.1:0-1762 GCA_036846465.1 Bernardetia sp. | reverse complement strand
GTGCTTTTCTTGTTCTTGTAGTTTATTATTCTTTAGTACAATTTCTAATTCGGCTCGTGCTTTTTCAGTTTCTGCTAAAGCTGCCTGTAATCTTGCTTTATCTGCTTCTGCACTCACAACGGCTATTTTTCGTTGTTGTGACATTTCATGAAAATTTCGATACAAATCAAAATATTCTTTTTGTTTGTTTGTATTTCCTGCTTTTTCGTAGGTTTCGGCAAGCATTCCATAAATACTTCTCATTTGTTCTAAATCTAACGTTTCCTTTGCCAAATTTAAACCATCTAAGAGTTGTTTTGCTGCTTCATCGTGTCTTTTGAGATTATTTAAAACAACAGCCGTATTTATTTGAGCCGAAATAATTGGCTCTTTCACGCCCTGTTTTTTTCGTCCTTCTAATGTTTTTTGAAAGAAAATAAGAGCAGAGTCAAACTTTGCTAAATCAGCATAAATCGTAGCAAGGTTGCTATAAATGCCATACATTCCACTTTGATTATCTACTTTTTGATTAAAAACTAATGATTTTTGAAAGTAGGTAATGGCTGGACGCAATTCTTTTTTATCCCAATGAATCAAAGCAGCTTTATTCAAAAAATCACTAGCTCCTCTATAATCGCCTTGATTTTGACGTTCTTCGGACTTCTCTAAACACATTTCAATAGTCAATTTTTTGCCGTTGTCTGTTACAAACTGTGCTTTTGTAGATGAAATACAGAGAATAGAAAAAAGTAAGCAAATTAAATAATTTCGCATCATTATAAAATAGAACAAAAGTAAATAGATAGACTTGATTGGATGTCAAATGTCTTTTATCCAAATATAAGATTTTATTGAGTAAAAAAGTAGAAATTAATAATGAAATTTACTTTTGGAATAACTATCAAGGTCAGATTATCTAACCTTGATAGTATTTTATCTTTATAACCTAACACGAACAGCATTCGCATGAGCTTTTAATTCTTCTGCTTCTGCCATTTCAATAACTGTTTGTCCAATTTGATTCAAACCTTCTTTTGTAAGCGATTGAAAGGTTATTTTTTTGACAAAACTATCCAAAGATACTCCACTATATGCTCTCGCATGTCCGTCTGTTGGAAGCGTGTGATTTGTTCCAGAAGCATAATCGCCCACTGACTCAGGTGTATAATTTCCCAAAAATACAGAACCTGCATTGATGATATGTTCGGCAGCTTCTTCTGGATTTTCTAGTGCAATAATCAAATGTTCGGGAGCGTAAAAATTACTCATATCCAAAATTTCTTGTCTATTTTGCAAGACTACAAAACGACTATTTTCTAAAGATTTTTGAGCAAAATCTTTTCTAGGAAGTGATTCTAATTGCTTTTCTACTTCTTCTTTTATTTGTTTTGCCGTTTCTTCATTATCTGTCATCAAAATAACTTGACTGTCTTTTCCATGTTCGGCTTGAGAAAGCAAATCGGCAGCTACAAAACTAGGAACACAACTTTTATCAGCCAAAACAGCCACTTCAGAAGGACCTGCTGGCATATCGATTGCAATTCCTTCCTTTTGAATAAGTTGTTTGGCAACAGTTACATACTGATTTCCTGGACCAAAAATTTTATATACTTTTGGAACAGACTCCGTTCCATATGCCATTGCACCAATCGCTTGTATGCCTCCAATTTTGAAAATATCTGTTGCGCCTACAAGATGTGCAGCATATAAAATGGCAGGATGAATTTTGCCTTCTTTGTTGGGAGGAGAACACAAAACAACTCTCTTACAACCAGCAATTTTG
>DAIUBX010000632.1:0-1771 GCA_036846465.1 Bernardetia sp. | reverse complement strand
CAGTCTAATCCTGCACATTTGGATATGTTATTCATAATTTCTATTCCCAAAAATAATTATTGACTCCTGTTGCGATTGCTTTTGCACATTTATATTGCCCTTCTTCACTCATTAAAAAGGCTAAATCTCCACGATTAGTCATAAAGGCACATTCAACAGTTACCGTTGGGCATTCAGTATTCCTAAGTATCATATAATTCCACCCAACTGCTTTTGCACGTTCAAAACTCCAAGCTCTATCCATTAAGCCTGTTGCTTTTACCATTTCTTTGTGAACGGCAATCGCTAGTTTTTTACCTTCTTTGCTATATTCTACAATCACTTCTTTTCCCTCTGAATTTTTTACTCTTCTTGCCCAAAAAAAAGATACTGTACCACTAGCACTTGTAAATTCTATTTTATTTCTATTTGGCTGGTGGGCATTACAATGAACATCTATACAAACTACTTTTTTACCTTTTGCTTGTGCTTCAAGAGTAATTCGATTGGTATGTCCAATTACTATATTCAATGCTTTTACGTGATTTGGGTCTTCTTGGTCATAGGGATTTGCGATTACACATTCATAACCCAAGCTCTCCAGCATTGGAATTGCTTTTTGAGTAATCCATTTATTCAATGTATATTCTTTGATGATTCTGCCATCATCTAATTGAGGTGTTTCTTTTCCTGAAGTATTCAGACCGTGTCCAATTCTAAAAATGACAACCTTGTTTTTATTTGGATTCTCTTTTGGTTTTGCCTCCTGCTCAATCGTTTCAATCAAAACCTCAATCGGTTCTTTTTCAATAACTTCTGTAATTTCATTTTCTACATTTCCCTTTTCTTCTGTTATCGGTTTTTGAATTTCTACTTCTTTATTTTTTATCAAAAAAGGAAATATCATTTTAATCAAATCACTCATCCACTTTACCATATCTTCATTATTTAGGTCTGTTTTTTACAAAATTTTCAATAAATCGTTATTATTTTTAATAATTTACAAAAATAATGTATTTTTATTATGAATTTTGCAAAATAATTCAGATATTTTTATGAAATTTACAACTGAATCGTTATTTTATTGAAAGTTTTATAATAAACCACTTAATTTTTTAGCAAAATGGTAGAGCAAAATGTGCAAAACGAAAGCATTGAAGAATTGAAAAACGTTGTTTCTTTTTTAGCAGATACAGGAGAAGCTGTTGAGAGAGTGCTTGAAGATGGAAAAGTAGAAGGAAAGGAAATCACAGAGGAAGGTTTCAAACTTCTAATGAAAAGCAGCAAGTTGATGGGATTCCCAAAAGCTCTTGAGCAAAGAAAACTATTAGTCAATCCTGCAAAACGAACAGAATTGGTAGATTTTTTCAAAAGAGATTTTGAACTGCAAGATGAAGAAGTCGAAGAACTGGTAGAAGATGCACTAGAAGCTATCAACAAAGTAGTTGGTGTTGGTCAGAAAGCAGTGAGGTTAAGAAAAAGAAAAGCCGAGCAAAAGTCGCAAGAAGAGCAAAAAGAAGAGTAAGAAAGTTATAAAAAGTTGAATTGATAATTTTAAAGAAAATAAAAACCGTAGATGCTGCTGAACTTACATAAATTACTGTTTTGGAGAAAACCGAAGGTAGAAAACGAGTTTAAAATCGCTACCGAATCGGAAAACGAACATAAAATTGGTTATGCTCCCATAGCAGGAGGTTCACGTAGTTCTACGGTTTCTATTACTAGCTCACTTTTTGGAAATCAAAAACAAGAAATTTCGCCAGAGTTTTCGCTAGAATGGATTACTATTTTA
>DAIUBX010000631.1:0-1778 GCA_036846465.1 Bernardetia sp. | reverse complement strand
TTTGTTCTTATCTTTTCGTTGTTGTTCCAATATTTGAGCATAAAGAGCTAATTTTTCTGCATACTTTAAACCGTAACTTCCTGTTATGTACGTAACATGTCTATTATGGTCTGTGATTTTTTGGTAATTTCAGCTTGCATCCACGTATCATTTATTTTCATTTTTTTGATATGCTCTAAAAACAATAGTATATCTTTTGGAGCATATTTTTTCAACATTTCTTTGTCTAAAAGTTGTTTATAAATTCTAAAGTACATAATTAAGGCTAAAAAATTGATAAATGACCACGTTTCCATTTGTGCTTGTCCTTGCATATAACTTGTATCGGCTTCCAATATATTTTTATACGCATCGTAAGTATTTTCTACTTCATTTCGGCTTTTAAAACAGGTGAAAATTTCTTCTGGAGTCTTTTCTTTTTTAAGAGAATAATCAAGCGTTATTGTTCCCATGGAATGTTGTTTTTCATAAAATTTTTCTAGGGTATTACCTTTTTGTTTTTCGGACTCAGTAATCAAATCAGTAGTAGCTGTGTCAGTTATCTCTTCTTTCTCATTTTTTTTTATTCTTAATAAATAATCTTTTTCTTCTTGTTCTTTGAGTTTATTATCTAAAAACAAAATTAAATCGTGTCCATTTTTTGTATACTTTTTATACCAAATAATGCGTTCATCGAAAGCAAAAAAGCCATCAAATAACTCTTTATTGCCTTTTTTAATCAGCTCATATTCACATAATGAATGACTTCTACGAATAGGTAAAATATAGTCTAGTCCTTCTTTAGATAAGTTTTCAACATTTTCTTTACTATAAAAACCTTTATCTCCGATGACAATAGCCTCTTGAATACCACTTTCTTGAAGCGTTATTTTTAGAGCTTTTGTTTCACGTACATCTCCTGCCACCATACGATAATATAGAGGTACTTTGTGTTGAGGAGAAAAAATAAAAAGTAAATTTACTTGAGGGTCAAAACTTCTTTGGCTGTTATAACCCAAACGGTTACAAGTCATCTGCTCCGATAAACTAATCACATGAGTTTGGTCTATCAAAACATAAGAGGGATTACCCATTAAATCTTTCATACATTCACTTATAGAACTACGTTGAGTACCTACTTCTTTAAGCAAAGCGGTTAGATTATTTTTACCTAAATTAACTTTAGGAAAAACTTCTTTTATAAAGGAATTTTCATAGTAAAAACTCATATTTTTAAGTGGACTTTGATAAGCTAAACGAAACATAGCCAACAAAAATAAGGCTTTTCCTTGGCTTGGAAAATGAGTAGTAAGGGCTTCTAAAATATCTTCATTTTGAGAATGAATATAGTCTGACATACCACTTTCTACGACACTAATTTGGTTTGCTTTTTCTTCGCTTATTCGTGGTTTACTCGCTTTTAAACCCTCTTGGGTAATCCTACCTAATAAACATTCGGTTTTTTTACGACTTTTTTTCTTTTCTTTATCCCAAAAAGAACTTACCTTATAGAGATAAAAACGACCATTAAAATGACGAATTTCTGTACCTTTAACTTTGTGGGCAAGAACCCAACTTGGATAGTCTTTTGTTTTCATAGTTTTATTAAGCCTGTTACGTATTACGGAATAGCAAAATAAACTATTTTTTTACATAAAAAAAACAAAAACGCCCATAATTTCTAATAATTCTACATTTTTTTTAGACAAAACAAAACTATTACGTACAAATTGGGAAGTTACGGTTTAAACTATCTATCATCGTTTCTACTCCCCACCTTTGGCGATACAAGTCTGCTA
>DAIUBX010000630.1:0-1794 GCA_036846465.1 Bernardetia sp. | reverse complement strand
TTTTAGTTATTTAGAAATTCCCACATTGCTAAAGTGCTATTAAAATTTTCTAGTGTTTCAAGATAAGAAAGTGAAGTTTGTAAAGTCTGTTGTTGGATTTGAACGAGTTGCAAAACCGAAATTTCGCCTTCTTTGTATCTAATTTGAGCTAAATTAGTCAGTTCTTCTGCTTGTGGAAGTTGTTGCTTTTGATAGCTTTCCAAAATGTTTTGAAGATTTTGTAATTTCATCAAAACTGCTTTTTTCTCTTCTGAAATAGCATTTTTTTGATAATTCAATTCATTTTGAGATTGTACTTCTTTGATTTTTGCAACTTGAATTTTTGAATTGTATTCCCTCCAAAACAAAGGCACAGAAAATCCTGCTTGAACCACATTATAAATTCCAACTTCTCCCTCAAACGAAGGCGACCAATAACCAAGCTGTAGTTCTGGCATCGCTTTGCTGCGTTCGACGGCAATTTGTTTTTGAGCAAGAACGGTTTGAGCTTCAAAATAAGTAAGCATTGAATTGGTATTTTCTGTATCTGAAATAGCCAAATTTGAAATTGATTTTTCAATTTTTTGATTTTCTATTTCTAAGAAGGACAATTCATTTTGAGCCAATTTTTGTAGCTCATGAAAAACCATTTTTAAATCCGTTTCATTGATAGATTTTTGTTGCAGAAGTTGTAAACGCTGATTTTGTGCCGTCAGAAGTTCCATTTTGCCCGTTTGTCCTGCTTCTGTTTGTGCCGAAGTGATTCTCTCAACAGTTTTCCATAAGCTATCTTGTTTTTGTAAAAGAAGATTTTTTTGAGAAAAAAAGACAAATTTGTAATACAACTGGCTAATCTGATTTTTAAGAGCGTTTTTTTGATACTTCAGATTTGCCTCTGCACTGCGTTCTTGTGCTTGAAAGGCTTTTTTAGTTGCCGAAATCGAACCAATAGGGTTAAAATTTTGAGTAATCTGAAAAACTACATCATTCCCATAACCACTATTTATATTTCCATATTGAAGAGAAATATTCGTTTTTGGAACAGAAAAAGCCCCTTTTTGCTGAATAATCGAACTTTCAATATCTAGTTTATTATTTTGAATTAATCCATTATTCGAAAAAGCAATTTCAATGATTTTTTCTAAAGACGAATTTTTTAAAGAATCCGTTTGTGAAAAAACAGGAAACTGAATTAATAGAAAAAATAAAAGTAGAAATAGTTGTTGGTGTCGCTTCGCTAAAACACCAACAACGGCATTAAATATTATTTTTGATGGTTTCATTTTTTATGATAATTGTGTCGCTCGTGAGGACACGAGCAACGGTAGTATTTATGTTTTTGAATAAAATTTAAATAAATTTTACTCCTTTAGGAGGTGCATATTGGTAGAAAGAGGGATAAAATATTTTTTTATTTACTCCGTAGGAATTTTATATTGGTAGAGTTTTATCCATTGCTCGTGTCCCCACGAGCGATTTTATTTAACCCTTTATTTTTTCCTTCCCTCCAAAAATCCATACAGAATAGGAAGTACAATCAGCGTCAAAACGGTTGCTGTCAGAAGTCCACCAATCACAACTGTTGCAAGTGGTTTCTGAACTTCTGCACCTGCTGCCGTCGAAAGTGCCATCGGTAAAAAACCTAATGCAGCCGTTAGGGCAGTCATCAAAACAGGTCGCAAACGGTCTTTTGTGCCTTGAATGATGCGTATTTTTATTTGTTCTTTTACTGGTAATTTTGGGTCTTCGTTCATACTTTCCTCTTTCGTATTTTCTTCTTTTTTAAGGTCATTAAAACGAGCAATTAGCACAATT
>DAIUBX010000629.1:0-1818 GCA_036846465.1 Bernardetia sp. | reverse complement strand
GCAAAAATATAATAAATATGCTGTGCTATTTAATTTTTACTCGTGAGTCACGAGTTCTCAGCTTAGGTCAATACTGTTTTTTGTTTTCAATTATTTTCTTGCATAAAATCTTTTCATTTCTGATTTAAATTCATCAAAATCTCTTATTTTTTTTAAAAAATAGCTCTCATAATCACATTAGAAATAAGGCTACTTTTTCATTTAAAATTAATAATTTTAGTAACTTAAGAGCTGTCTTCTTCATTAGAATTTGCTTTTTTTTGCTTCTCTCTCAGGAATTTAAGGCAAGGAAGGTCAAAATCTTTGCTTGCAGAAAATTCAAAAAAGCTATCTCTGAGTAAGTTTCGAATAACCATGTCCGAAGGAACTCGATCACGTCTTTGGGTTCTCAACCAGAGTGTTGAAGAAGCAAAAATCTCATCAGTATACAAAAGAGCAAGACATCTAATAATTCCTTGCGCAATAACAACAAACTGTAAAAAAATCTGATACGATCTTATTTTTTTTAAAATACTTTTTTGTTCTATCTCTGTTTTATGGGAAATATCTTGTGCCGAGTCTTTTCTTCTTATTTTATCTAAACATTTAGACCAAAACTTGTACATAAAACCATTTAAGACATGAACGAAATGACGAAAGCAAGATTCGATTTTAAATCGAAGGCCATAGATTTCTATGATTTTCTCTGCAGACAGTCCTAAATTTGTAGTCATTAATATCATTTTCGTATTGCCTTTAATCACTAAACAATATTGAACTTTTTGCTTTAAAGATCTCATTATCAAATGATGAGTTAAAACTTTTACTTTTTCTTTTTTGCCATAAATAAAAACTTCAATTTCTTTGAATGAAATTAAATTTTCAAATAAACTTTTTAAGATAACTTTTTCACCATATAATCGAGGTCGTCCTCTTCCTTCCTTTGCAGAGGGTTCTTCATAGGCCACAGCATTTATTTTTAATCTACAAACGATATCCATCCCTTGATTTAAAGTATGCAAAAACATTTTTTTTACGCAATAGTATGCATCAGCGACAATATACCCCGTTTTATTAATCGAACTTAAGAAAGACATGAGGTGTGCAGCGCAGTCATATGTATTTTCAATCTTTCCATTTTTATTTTTAATACCTCCAAATATTCTCATGACCAAAGGTATTAAGAAGTAATTGCCTAGGCCTCGTCCTTTTGCAATGACTCCAATCATCTGACAAGCATGACCCATAATGTATCTTGGTTTAGAATTATTCTCAGAGGACTGATAGAGAGATTTTACCCCTGGCATCTTGGTGCCTTCCTTTGGAGCATAAATCGTATCAACAGGGAAAATAAATTTATCATCAACTGTTACAAGGAATTTGTCAGAGACTGAGAAACAAATTTTACACCAACGTGTGGTCAAAAATTCAAGGTTAATTGAGGAGCTATTGAATAATCCAAGTATTCTTGGATAATAACTTGGATGTAATTTCAGGCATCGAATAAAACTAGTAATACCTGAAGGGTCGGTATTAATTGTCATACTGATCAAAACTAAAATTGCCCAAAAAAATGTTTGTTTTCTTGAAAATGCACTTTCTAGCTTTACAACTTCTTTTATCCATGCTAACCAAATCATAGCTTTTTCTTTTTTTATTTGTTATTCTGAAATTTAATATTAAGAAATAAAATTGAAAAAGCTACTTTTATTTTTCACACACCTTAGTTGTCAAAAAAAATTCTGTTCCCTTCAAGGTCATCCTTATTGGTCAAGTAAAACTCGTGACTCACCAGTTAATTACATTATCTAAAAAAAGAGAGTATGGAAAATAAAAAGA
>DAIUBX010000628.1:0-1826 GCA_036846465.1 Bernardetia sp. | reverse complement strand
AGTTATACAACAAGCAATAGAATCTTTAGGAAATGTTTTCATAACTTCGATGCAATCTCCTAAATAAATCTTATTTGTTTCTAAATTTGAGTTTTGAATGGTGTTTTCTTCGTTCATTATCTTTGTATTTTATATGTTCCTTCTTTTTCTAATCTCAAATTAGAATTTAATGTTTTAAATTACGCTTTTTTGACTAATTTAGTGTTAAAATAGAATTGTATAACAGATTTTCAAGTCTGTTCAAAAATTAAAATTACCAATCCATAAAAATATAAAATTCATTTATGAGTACAGTTGATAATAAAGTTATTTTTTCAATGGCAGGAGTGAGCAAAACATATCCTCCTCAAAAACAAGTATTAAAAGATATTTATCTTTCGTTTTTTTATGGTGCTAAAATCGGTGTAATTGGTCTGAATGGTGCAGGTAAATCTACTATTCTGAAAATTATTGCAGGTTTGGAAACAGAATATCAAGGCGAAGTTGTTTTTTCTCCCGGTTATTCTGTTGGTTATTTGGAGCAAGAACCAAAACTTGACCCTACCAAAACAGTAAAAGATATTGTACAAGAAGGCGCACAAGAAGTAGTGGATTTACTCAAAGAATTTGAAGAAATTAATCTCAAATTTGGCGATTCGGAAATTCTTGATGATCCAGATAAAATGGACAAACTCATCGAAAAACAAGCAAAAGTTCAAGAAAAACTAGATGCTTTAGATGCGTGGAGTCTTGACACAAAACTAGAAAAAGCGATGGACGCACTTCGCACACCTCCTGAAGATGCCATTATTGGTAATCTGTCGGGTGGAGAAAAAAGACGTGTTGCCCTTTGTCGTTTGCTTTTGAAAGCTCCTGATGTGCTGCTTTTAGATGAACCTACCAACCACTTGGACGCAGAATCGGTGCATTGGTTAGAACATCATTTGAGAGAGTATAAAGGAACAGTAATCATTGTTACGCATGACCGTTATTTCTTGGATAATGTAACCGAATGGATTTTGGAATTGGATAATGGAAAAGGTATTCCTTGGAAAGCAAATTATTCAGATTGGTTGGATCAGAAGCAGAAAAAAATGTCTGAAAACGAAAAAACAGCTTCTCGTTACCAAAAAGCTCTTCAAAAAGAGTTGGAGTGGTCAAGAATGAACTCAAAAGGAAGACAAGCAAAATCAAAAGCTCGTATGTCTTCGTATGACAAAATGATGAGTGAAGATCAATCACAAAAAGACGAAAAACTAGAGATCTTTATTCCTGCAAGTGAGCGTTTGGGAGATGTCGTTATTGAAGCAAAAGATGTTTCAAAAGCATTTGGAGATAAATTATTATTCGAAAATCTTAATTTCTCATTGCCTAAAGGTGGTATTGTAGGGGTAATAGGGCCAAATGGAGCAGGAAAAACAACCCTTTTCAAAATGATTATGGGAACAGAAAATCCTGATGGTGGAACATTTAAAGTTGGAGAAACCGTGCAAGTAGGCTATGCAGACCAAGAACATATCCATATAGACAACGAAAAAACAATTTTCCAAACTAGCACAGGAGGAAGCGAACTGATGATGCTCGGTGGAAAAGAAACAAATTCTCGTGCTTATGTAAGTCGCTTTAATTTTGGAGGTTCAGACCAACAGAAAAAATTAAAAGAACTTTCAGGTGGAGAAAGAAACCGAGTTCATTTAGCCTTGACATTAAAAGAAGGTGCAAATTTACTTCTGCTAGATGAGCCTACCAATGATTTGGACGTAAAAACTTTGCGTGCTTTAGAGGAAGGTTTGGATAATTTTGCTGGTTGTGCTGTTGTTATTTCTCACGATAGATGGTTTTTGGAC
>DAIUBX010000627.1:0-1835 GCA_036846465.1 Bernardetia sp. | reverse complement strand
GGGAAAAACACGCTAAAAGGTGAAAAACATCCAAATTAGATGCGATTAACCTAGGTATTTATTGATTATAGCATAATTTAATATTTTGGATTTCATCGTGTTTTAAAATTTAAAATTCATAATTAATTAAATTTAATGTAACACTAAATTAACATTAAACCTACTTTATCACGATTTTTTACAAAAATTGTTTAAAAAAAGACAGATTTATTTATTTTTTTGGTAAAAATAAACTCACAAAATACTATTTTCTCTCGTTTTTTTGATACAAATTTCAGACCTTTGTGAATTAATCAAAAAAACGGTTATCTGACAGTCGTCGGTGAGACACCGACAACGGAAAAAAAGAGGGGGTAAGAAAATACATAGCCATTGTCGGTGTCCTCACCGACGATTTTTTACCTTATCAGCAAAATTGTCAGACAAGCACAAAACTACTTTTATTTATAGTTATGATAGTTCAACAACTTCAAAAAGAAATTCAAAACGCCTTTCAAACGCTTTTCAGTCATACTTTACCTTTAGAAGATATTGCTTTCCAACAAACTCGCAAAGAATTTGAGGGGAGTTATACTTTTGTTACTTTTCCTTATGGAAAGGTTACAGGAAAGCGACCAGACGAAACGGCAACTCTTTTAGGAGAATTTTTGAAAGAAAATGTAACTATAATAACAGATTTTAATGTCGTAAAAGGATTTTTGAATCTTGTTTTGGAACAATCTGTTTGGGTCAAAACGCTTGTTAATCTCAATGACAAACCAGTTTGGGAGAACATAGAAAAGAAAGATGAAAAAGTAATGGTAGAATATTCGTCTCCCAACACAAACAAACCTTTACATTTAGGACACCTTAGAAATAATTTTTTGGGTTATGCAGTTTCTGAAATTATGGCTGCAAATGGCAGCGAAGTAATGAAGGTAAATCTAGTAAATGATAGAGGAATCCATATCTGTAAGTCAATGCTTGCCTATCAAAAACATGGAGAAGGCAAAACGCCAAAAGATTTGGGCGTAAAAGGTGATAAATTGGTGGGAGATTATTATGTAAAATTCAATGATTTATTTAAAATTGAAGTAAAACAATTAGTAGAGCAAGGAAGAACGCAGGAACAAGCCGAAAAAGAAGCTCCTATTTTACAAGAAGCACAACAAATGCTTTTAAGATGGGAACAAGGCGACGCAGCAACAACCGACCTTTGGAAAACAATGAACGGCTGGGTGTATAAAGGATTTGATGAAACCTACAAAAACATTGGAGTAACATTTGATAAATTTTATTACGAATCAAATACCTATTTATCTGGAAAAGATGCCGTTGAAGAAGGATTACAAAAAGGAATTTTCTTTAAAAAAGAAGATGGTTCGGTTTGGATAGATTTGACAAATGATGGCTTAGATGAAAAATTGGTTTTGCGTGGCGATGGAACTTCCGTATATATGACACAAGACATCGGAACAGCAGATTTGAAATTCAATGATTTTCCAATGCAAAAATCAGTGTATGTAATCGGAAACGAACAAGATTATCACATGAAAGTCTTGAAATTGATTATGCAAAAATTGGGTAGAAGTTATGCTGACGGAATGTATCATCTTTCTTATGGAATGGTCGAACTGCCTTCTGGGAAAATGAAATCAAGAGAAGGAACTGTCGTAGATGCTGATGAATTGGTGGCTGAAATGGTAGAAATAGCTAGAAAAAGAACAGTAGAAGTTGGAAAAGTAGATGATTTTTCAGAAGAAGAAGCTGAAAACTTATATAAAATGTTGGCATTGGGAGCTTTGAAATATTATCTTTTGAGAGTAGAGCCAAAGAAGAAAATGCTTTTCAATCCT
>DAIUBX010000626.1:0-1835 GCA_036846465.1 Bernardetia sp. | reverse complement strand
GAAGCTTTTGGTTGGGCAAGCTGGCTTGCTTGGGCTTGCGTTATGGGAATAGTATATCATAATTCAGGGAAAAATCAAATTTAGTTACAAAACCGTAAGTCTGCGCGGGCAATTTGGCTCGTGTTTTTTAGGAATAGTGAGGATAAAAGTTAACTGAGTTTTTGCAAGTAGCCTTAATCCTGTTAAAATAAGGCTTTCGAGAAGAAATTTGACTCTCTAAACTAGACAAAAATTCCCTGTAAGCTATAAAATATAAGCATTAGAGAAAATTAACTGAGGTAAAAGTATTAAAAAGAAAGGAGAAAAATAAAAAAATAGCGTTGAAAAAAAATAGTTATGATGCTGAAATAAAAAAAAAAAGGAGCAACATAACTATGAAAATAAGTAAACAAAGAAAAGATAAAAGAATCAAGAAAAAAATATCAAAAGAAAGCCTAAAAGAAAAACGATCTTTGGCAGCAAAAATAAAGGCATTGAAAGAGAAACATAGGAAAAAATATCCAAAAAAGAAAACAAACAAAGGTTTTTTTATAGTGCTAGCAACGTACTTAAAAAATAAGATAAAACTAAGAGAATTATTAGAAAAAACAATATATTACAAAAAGGGAGCAAATAGCACATACTCAGTGATAGATTTGATAGTATCACTAATAGGATTGAAGTCTTTAGGAATAGAGAGAATATATCATGGAAAAGACTATCAAGAAGAAAAAGTGTTAGCAAAAGCATTGGAAATGGAAAAATTTCCGAGCGACACAACATTGTACAGATTTTTAAATAAATATGGGCAATTGACAATGTGCAGACAAATAAATAAGGCAATATGTCATTTAACAAAACCAATACTGGATAAAAGTAAAAACATTGTAGTAGATGGGGACATAAGCACATTGAGAAGCTATCAAAATAATAAAGAAGGAGCAGAAGAAGGCTATAATAAACTTAGACCTGGGCAACCTTGTTTTCAAGCAATAGCTTACTTTGCAAATGGATTTTGTATTAGACCAGAGATCATGCAAGGCAAAAAAGCACCTTTGAAAAAATTTGCCTTTGTATCACAACTAAAAGAAGTAAGAAAATTAGTTGGTAGAATAGATTGGCTGCGTCTAGATGCTGGTTTTGTCAACAAAGAAATGCTTGATGAGCTAGATGTTTTCTCTAAAAAAGGAAATTCTACCGAAAAGATTCTATATATTGTAAATGCGGGTACTGGTGCAAAAGGTGTCAAAGATGCTATAGATACCAATCATTGCCGCACATGGAAAAAATACAATGATGGTTCTTACTTTCAAGAGATTTCCTCTCGAAAAGTCTATAAAGAGAGTACTACAGAGCATCGTATGATTCTTCTTAAACAATTTGATAAAAACAAAAATAAATGGCGTTATTATGCTCTTGTTACCAATGATCTTGAAAGTGATACTTATGATCTTTGCTGTCATTATCACCAACGTCAAGACATTGAAGGTCTTTTTGACCAAGGCAAAAATGATTATTCTCTTGAAAACCTTCCTTCTCATAAGTTGATGGCTAATAGTCTTTATTTTTCCATTATCGCTCTTACTTTTAATTTGTTGCTTTGTTTTAGAAATGATTGCCTTAATTCTAAAGATTCTTGCATTCGTTTAAAAACTCTACAACGGCGTTATCTCAATAGAGATATGCCTTCTAACGGCTCTGTTTTATTTCTTTCTCGCTCTTTGCTTGATTATCGTACATTTCTTGCCATTTTTCGAAGGCTTAAAAAGTTAAATATCCTTCTAGAGTATCGATTATGCTAGCGTTTCGTTTACTTGCAAAAACTCAGTTAAGAAATCTCGAAAATCTATATCTGG
>DAIUBX010000625.1:0-1837 GCA_036846465.1 Bernardetia sp. | reverse complement strand
ACAAAGGATTTGAAGTTTTTGATAAATTTATGAATAAGAATTTTATAAGTTCAAGACTAAGAAGAGATGAAAATGGGTATTAGAATAGTTGCTTTGTTTCCACAATGAAAAACTAACCCTTCCAAAATGGAAAAAATTATATAATTTGATATTCTATTAAAAAATAAAAATGGCTCTATTTGAGCTTTAAAGAGAGTTTTTGTGAATAATTGAGAAATGATCGACTTTATTTGGTCATTGGCAAAGCCTTTGAATTATATAATGTAAGTAAGTAAGCAAATTGATAGTAATTTCTGAAAGAATCTGCATTGGAAGTATCCTATATTCCAAAATTTTTTAACAGAAACTTTATTTTTTAGAACTTCTATCAGTTAGAAAGTGAAAAATGAATAGTAAGTGCGTTGAGATTGAAAAACCTATTTTTTTACAACTCCTTATTTTTTAACTATTTAGTTACACTTTTTTTAAATAATTGATAAATCCCTTTCCATTTTTTATAAAAGAAAGGGATTTTTTTATGTGTATTATTTTTGTATTATTTTATAAATTTCTAAAGTTTTTTTTGCAGTATTTTCTTTCGTGAAATTTTGAAGATGAAGTGTAGCATTTTGTATCAAATTATTTCTCAATTCATCATCATACAAAACCTTTTCTACATTCTCAGCTAAAGAAACCGTATTTTTTATTTCTGAAAGCAAACCTGTTTTGTTATCAATGACAGACTCTGGAATTCCTCCTGCTGCTGTTGCAACAACAACTACTTTACTTGCAAAAGCGTCTAAAATACTTGTTCCTAATCCTTCTGTCTGACTTGTAAAAAGAAAAATATCTAATTCCTTTAAAATAATAGGAATATCATTTCTAAAACCTGTCAGAATAAAATAGTCTTTTATTTCTTGATTTTGATTGAGCCAACCTTGAATTTCATTTTCAGAACCATCTTCTTTCCCAATTAAGAAAAAACGTATTTCTCTATATGTATTTTCTTGTTTTTCTCGTTCTTTTAGTTTCGGAAGTAGTAGTTTTGCTGTTTCCAAAAAAGTAATATAATCTTTGTGTGGAGCAAGTGCAGCCACATTTCCTATCAAAATAGTGTTTTTTTCCAAACCAAATTCTTCTCTGAGGATAGTGGTTGGGTGTTTTATATTTTCAAATTTTTTTAAATCAATTCCACTATGAACCGTAACCAATTTTGATTTGTCTTTGATAGATTTTGCAGTAATCTCTTTTATTTTATCCGAAACACAAACTATCTTTTTAATAGAAGAATGATTGTATTTGTACTTCGAAAAGAAATTATTTTTGACAGGAAAATCAACTCTTCGACTCAAAATAAATTTTGTTGTATTCTGAAAAAAAACGGCTGACAAAATGGCTATTGTATGAGCATGTGCATCATGTAAATGAACAATATCTATATTATTTTCTTTACAAAATTTAGCTAAAAAACGTGCTTGTCCGAACTTTGAACTTCCTTCTAAACTCTTTACATCCAAATTTGAAGCTTTATTTTCTTCCTTATATTTTTTTATAAAATCAGACAAAGAAGAATTTTGAGGAGTCAAAACAGTTTGCTGAATCGTATTATTTTGGTCTAATTCAGTAGCTAAATAAGCAATTTGTTGTTCGCCTCCTCGCCAGTTTTTGGGAGTAGAAAGATGGGCAATATGAAAATTCATTGAAAAATAATTGGAATGAGTGAGGATTGACAAAAATCTATTTATACACTAACATACTATAATTTTTGATATTCCTTCAAAGATAGAAGGAAAAAAAGACTTGAACTGCTAAATTGCACATCTAATTTTTGACTTACAGCAACTTTTTAATAGTTTGT
>DAIUBX010000624.1:0-1848 GCA_036846465.1 Bernardetia sp. | reverse complement strand
CACACTTTTTCTTTTTATAAAAATGTTTTCTTTTTTCTGTTCCAAAATTTCTTCTCTTTTATTTTGACGTTCTTTTCTTTTTTTACTATTTTCTTTTCTTCTTTGTTCTCTAAGTTTATTTTCTTCATTAAATCTCTCAGAAGCTAACTTTAAAGCTTCTACTCTTTTTTTGGCTTCTTCTTCTTTTTTTAACTTTTTCAGTTTTTCTTCTTGTTTCAATTTTTGGAGCTTTTTTTCCAAATCCAGCTTTTGTTCGATTTCTCTCCATTCAAATACATTTCTGACTGTAAAATCTTTCTTAACACTAGACCAAGGAGAAAAATCATTATCTTCATTAATTTTAAAAAGCTGGGCGAAAGGAGCGATATTATTATCCGCTTCATAAATCTGATCTTCAATAAGAAGACTTTCTTTCGAATTTTTGGGATATTGTTCTGGCTGGTCAAAACTTCTACTCATAAATTTAGAAATTTTCAAAAAAAATTTCTTTAACAAAAAAATGAAAATTTTTATTTTTTTTTTAAAAAAAAAATTTTTAAACAAATTTTTTTCTTTTTTTGTTTCGCTTGTTTTTCGAAATTTAGGAAAAAATAAAAAAAATTTACTGTTAAGTAAAATAATCTGCTAAAAAAAATAAAAATGGACACTAAGACGGCTAGGCTCGAAGATGATGAAAAAAGTTTAATAAGTCATCATGACAGAGATTATAATAGAGAGAAAAGGTCGACTTCCTTCTTTATTCAAGTGGAAAAATGGAAGAGCAATTACAGTATTCAGTTTCATTTTACAACTCATTTGACTATGAGTAAGCCATTTCTTTTAATTTGCCAAGCATTTGTTTTTTTTATCCTTTGCGCCCTATCCTTTTACTGGAACACTTCAAGCTATATGCTTCAATGGCAGTACGACGAACAATGCAAGTCGCAAATAAAACAAGTCTGTCATATGAAGATCTTGGTTTCAAAAAAAGTGCCAAAAGATTCAGTTCTCTTTCTTAAACTTCATGGATTTAGACAAAATGATCGAATGTAACCTTTTGGATTCTTATTCTGCTTAGAATGATGAACTCTTGGTCCCATACGCAACTTATGGGAAATGAGGTCCCGATTGAAGAACTGTCCGAATTTTGTCGCCCAGATATTACCAATCAAGATATGAATGCCTATCATGCTATTAACGGGAAGGAATTAGTTCGAAATGAAATTGCTAGGCCGTGTGGCCTTCTAGCCAAATATTTTCCTCAGGGTAAGCAACATTTCATTAAAAAAGATACTTTCGAATTTTTTAAACAAACAGGGAAAGAAATAAAGATACGAACAACTGGAATTGCATGGGAAGGGCTCAAAGGGACCAAATTCCGTTCTACAGATAAATCTAAAGAGTGGGTGGATATCGAAGATGAAAGGTTTATAAACTGGATGAGGCCAAATACTTTTCCGAATGTTTACAAAGCTTGGGGTCGGTTGGAAGAAGAAATAGAACCCGGCCTTTACATAGCAAAGATAAGAAATGGTAAAATTTTGTCTCATTCTAAGATTTGGATCCAGATCTATTTAAGGGCACGAAGCACTTCGGGTTTGCTACTTTGAGTCCAATTGGAGCTCGGAACCTTGTAGTCCCGATTATATTATTAGTTCTTTGCCTCTGTAGTTTAGTTTTCAGCTTTATGTTTTATCTTTTGATCAAAGTCCAAAATAGTGTTTAAACTAAAATGCATTTTGAATAGATAATAAATAAATTTCTAAATTTCAAAATTATTTTTGAGAGCATTTTTGTTTAAATTTTTTATTATATTTTTATTTAGACAAAACAAGAGAAATAAATCTTCTGATTGGCAAAATGCGTTTT
>DAIUBX010000623.1:0-1896 GCA_036846465.1 Bernardetia sp. | reverse complement strand
CATATCGCCATCATTATCCAAATCCAAAATGGCAGGAATATCGGTAACATCAATACTTAAATTTAATGGATTTCCTGAAATTCCTGTACTGAAAAGTAAATCTTTAGCTACTTTAAAAGTTAGATTTCCAGTTTCATTTTTGGTGTTTTGATAGACAATAACTCCAAAGGGTGTAGAAGCAAAAATATCTTTTTGTCCGTCGTTATTGTAATCACGAAGTAAAACCCAGTTTCTTAGTTTTGGGAAAAGTTGGGTATATTCAGGAGCAAAACTCCAATAACTTTTATTTTGATTGTCCTTTTTTTGAAGAAAAATAAGAATTTGATTTGTTGTTCTATCAAAAATAAAAAGGTCTTCTAAGTCGTCATTATCTACTTTTATAGTCGAAAATTGAGGTGCATTAAATCCACCAGTCAGAGCTAATTTTTTTCCATCTTTTATGATTTCGATATTTGTATCAAAACTAACAGGGAAAGTTTGTCCAAACAGAACAAAAGGGCAAAGAAATAAGAATGCTAATACTAGGTTTTTCATAATTGGTTGATGTTATTTTTTATAAAGATAAAAAAGTCGTTTCTAATTTTTGTTTAGAAATTATTTTTTAGAAAAGTTTATCATAAAATACGTTATTTTATATGCGTCTTCAAAACCATTCTATTTGATTGGTATTTAGTCTTTTGGACCATTTAAAAATCAAAAAATTACTTACTACTTTAGATTTACAATGAAAAAATTTGCTACTCTCTTATTTTTTGTTTGCCTTTTTTTAGCAACAGATTCTGTACAAGGACAAAGTTTTTTGAAACGCTATATTTCAAACTTAATCAATGATACAACAGATGTATCCAAGCCTCGTTTTATGACTTATC
Source organism: Bernardetia sp. (assembly GCA_036846465.1). Classification (GTDB taxonomy): domain Bacteria; phylum Bacteroidota; class Bacteroidia; order Cytophagales; family Bernardetiaceae; genus Bernardetia. The sequence continues at coordinate 1,027 of DAIUBX010000623.1, read as the reverse complement.
CTACTATTGCTTATAGTCCTGAAACGAGTCTAGAAATAGGTTTTAATTCTCTGTATGTATATTATGCCAAGCGTGATACTACAAACCGTTTGAGTGAAATTAATGCTTTTACTTTTGTTACTTTAGAAAATCAGTATGGGGTTTTGTTAGACCATGCCATGTATAGTCACGAAGATAAATATTTCTTTTTGGGTAAAATCAGATTACAAAGTTTTCCACTTTTATATTACGGAATAGGTGCAAATACGCCAAAGGAATATCAAGCAAGGGTAGATGCCAATCAAATTTGGATAAAAGAGCGTGTTTTGCGTAAGCTACGAAAAAATCTTTTTTTGGGGTTAGAGCTTGATTTTCAACGACTTTCGCAGGTGGATTTTGTAAAAAATGATGAGTTTGAATCCATTGAACTACCTTTAGGCTATCAAGGTTTTACTAATTTTGGAATCGGAACTGGGATAGTTTATGATAATCGGCATAATGTATTGAATGTCCGAGATGGGTTTTTCTCTGAAGTTGGATTTTTGCATTATAGCCCTGTTTTTAGTGATTTTGAGTTTACAAGTTTTTTTTCTGATACTCGTATTTATCGTCCAATTGGACAGAGAAATGTTTTTGCAGCACAGCTTTTAGGACAGTTTAATACTGGAAATATTCCTTTCAATCAACTTGCACTTATGGGAGGAGAAACCATGATGCGAGGATATTACACAGGCAGATTTAGAGATAATAATCAAATTGCAGCACAAACAGAATTTCGTTTTTTGCCCTTACCTTTGGGCTTTAGTAAGCGAATTGGAGCATCTGTTTTTGGTTCGGTCGCTACGGTTTTTCCAACGATGAGAGAAATATCTGTTAAAAATCTTGTTTGGGCAGGTGGTGCAGGGCTTCGTTTTTTGCTATTTCCCAAAAAAGATATTTATGCCCGCCTTGACCTGGGCGTAACTCCCGAAGGCACCGGGTTTTACATCTACCTCGGGGAAGCTTTTTGAGAAATTACCTGCTTTTTAAGGCAATTTTTTTTAACTTT
>DAIUBX010000622.1:0-1901 GCA_036846465.1 Bernardetia sp. | reverse complement strand
AACTCAATGATAGTATTTTAATTAATTTCTATTTCTAAGTAAGAAAAATAAAGAAATAAAAAAAACCTCTTTTCAGAAATTAGAAAAGAGGTTTTCAATAAAAGTACCCAGAGCCGGGGTCGAACCGGCACGGATTGCTCCACTGGTGTTTGAGACCAGCGCGTCTACCGATTCCGCCATCTGGGCAAGATGTAAAACCCTTTTTAGGGCTGGTAGTTTCTCGTTTTGAGAATACAAATGTACAACTTATTTTTTATTGTGCAATGTTTTTTTTCGTAAAGTTGCATTTTTTCTCAAAAAAAGAATTATCATTTCTAGCAGTTCTTTTTTTGAGAAAAAATGATTCTTATTTCACAACTTCCACACCTTTCCAAAAAGCCATTTTTCCACCAATTTCTTTGGCAGCATCTTTTGGAGTTGGATAATACCAAACGGCATTCTTGTTCTCTTCTCCATTTACATCTAAAGAGTAATAGGAAGCTGTTCCTTTCCAAGGACACATACTTTTATGGTCGCTTTCCTTTAAAAATTCTTTTTTGACAGAATCAGCAGGAAAATAATGATTTCCTTCTATTTGTACTGTTGTGTCGCTTTCTGCAATGACTTGACCGTTCCAAATGGCTTTCATAGTTTTTATGTTTTGAGTTAGAATATTTTTGAGTTGAATTTATAATTAGAAAGAAAATGTAACCAAAGATTGTTTGATGAACACCAAAAAATAAATTCGCATTTTAGCAATATGCAAAAACGGGGTTGAAACCCTGTCCAATTCAAAAAACTACCTTTTGGTATATTTTTTAGCTCAAAAGAACTGCCCACGCTTTCATAACTTCTCCTTTTTGGGCTAATTTTTCTGCATACTGATGTTTTTCTTCTTCATTTTGGAAAGAAGTCAAAATTTCTTCTTTTTCCTTTTTAGACAAACTTTCAAATTCTTTCTCTTCTATTTCTTCAATGGTTGGAAGCTCTTCTACATTTCCTAGTTTTCCTAATGTATTTCCAGATAAAAATTTACTGTTTTTGATAGAATCAGGAAGGGCATCTACTCCAATTCCTTTTGTTGTTAAAGGCTTTTCTACTTCAAAAACAGCATTTCCACTTGCTCTACAATAATAATCTCCTCCCATACGAGCCACCAAATCTATCAAATGAGGGTCTATTTTTCCGTCTTTATCCAAAACGGCTTTATTGATGTGCATTTTTGTTACTTCACAAATAATCAAATTTCCTGCGCCTCCTTCTGTTCCTGTTTCGATAATCTGTTTTACGACACACTCAAACTGTGCTGGAGATTCCAAAACCCTAGGAGGAGCGATTGTATCAGAAGCAATCGGTGTAAAACCTGCCTTAACAAACTCATTTACTCCCTTATCATATTCTGTACTTGAAAGCGACATTTGTTCTACCATCGCATAAGAAACCATATTAATAACGACTTCTCCGACCTCTTTTACATTTTCTAAGGTATGTTTAATGGTATTATCTCTCACTCTTCTGGCAGGGGAAAAAATAAGTGTGGGAGGATTTGCACCAAAGACATTAAAGAAACTAAAAGGAGAAAGATTGACATTTCCATCTTTATCTATTGTACTAGCAAAAGCAATCGGACGAGGCGAAATTGATCCCAAAAGTAAGCCGTGAAAAGCAGGAACAGGTAAATCAGAAGGAAGATAAGAATTGAATTCCATGTTGAAATTGTGAATGATGAATTGTTAATGGTAAATGAATTACCAAAAAATAAATTTTGTTGTGTTTTGAAAACTCATGCACTACTAAACAGGGTTTTAACCCTATCGTTTACCCACAAGTCTAAAATAGGTTGTATTTTGCCTAAAATAGCTTTCAAAACAATGAAAATACTGAAATTTGTAGGTCAAAGGCTTGCCTTTGACTTGTTAAGT
>DAIUBX010000621.1:0-1913 GCA_036846465.1 Bernardetia sp. | reverse complement strand
CAAAACAGTATCGCCTTTTTTGAAAATTCCACTTCCTACTTTTCCTGCATATCCTCTATAATCGTGGTATTCTTCACTTTGAGGACGTAAAACATACTGAACCGACAAACGAGGGTGCGTAAGATTTTCGTTTTGCTTAATTTCTACATTTTCAAGAAATTCTAGCAAGGTATCGCCTTGATACCAATTCATTTCTAAAGAATTTCTATCTACAATATTTTCGCCACTTAGTGCAGAAATAGGAATAAAATCAACTTTTGAAATTCCTAACGATTCTTGTATGGCTTGATAATCTTCTTTTATTTGATTAAAAATAGTTTCGCTAAAACCGACCAAATCCATTTTATTGATAGCCACCACAACATGAGGAATTTTCAAAAGTGATGCAATCAATGAATGACGACGAGTTTGTTCGATAACGCCTTTTCGTGCATCAATCAAAATAATTACAAGGTCAGAATTTGATGCTCCTGTAACCATATTGCGTGTGTACTGCACATGACCGGGTGCATCGGCAATTATAAATTTTCGTTTTGGCGTTGAAAAATATTTATAAGCAACATCTATCGTAATTCCTTGTTCACGCTCTGCACGTAAACCATCGGTAAGAATTGCCAAATCTATTTCGCCATTTTCTTTGTTTTTGGATTGTTTGCTAATGGCTTCTAATTGGTCTGTCAGAATAGATTTAGAATCGTATAAAAGGCGACCTATAAGTGTACTTTTTCCATCATCTACACTTCCAGCAGTAATAAATCGTAAAATATCCATTTTTGTTTTGATTATGTGATTGTAATTTTAAGTAGGCGACAGTTTCCAACTGTCGCTAATAAATAATTATACTTTTTTTAGAAATATCCATTTTTCTTTCTGTCTTCCATTGCAGCCTCCGAAACTTGGTCGTCGATGCGTGTTTCGCCTCTTTCACTAATTTTTGATACAATAATTTCATTAATTACTTCATCTAGCGTTGAAGCATCTGAAGGAATGGCAGCCGTACAAGTCATATCTCCTACGGTGCGATAACGCACTTTTTCTGTAACAATCACATCATTTTCATCAATTTGGATAAAATCTGAAACGGCTACTAATTGCTTTTCTGATGTAAAAACACACTCACGCAAATGTGAAAAATAAATAGAAGGCAAAGCAATATTTTCTCTTTTGATATAATTCCATATATCTAATTCTGTCCAATTACTAATCGGAAAAACACGTACATTTTCGCCTTTATTGATTTTTCCATTATAAATATTCCAAAGTTCTGGGCGTTGTAATTTGGGTTCCCATTGTCCAAACTCATCTCTTACCGAAAAAACACGTTCTTTAGCACGAGCTTTTTCTTCATCTCTTCTCGCTCCTCCAATACACGCATCAAAACCAAATTCTTCAATCGTTTCTAATAATGTATAAGTTTGTAAGCCGTTTCTACTTGCGAATTTTCCTTTTGGTTCAGCTAAATTTTGAACCTTGATAGTATCAGCTACATTCCTAACAATCAGTTTTTCGCCTATTTCTTTCGCAAAAGCATCTCTAAAAGCTAAGGCTTCAGGAAAATTATGTCCTGTATCGATATGGACTAAAGGAAAAGGAAATTTGGCAGGACGAAAGGCCTTGAGAGCCAAATGTACTAAGACAATAGAGTCTTTTCCACCACTAAATAATAAAGCAGGTTTTTCGAATTGTCCTGCCGTTTCACGAAGAATATGAATTGCTTCGGATTCTAATTGGTCTAAATAGTTCATTTTATTTTTTTGATTAGTTTTGTTTATGTCGCTCGTGGGACACGAGCAACGGATATATTTCTTGTGTAAGGACAAAATTTTATTTTGTAAAAATTACCAATTCTTCGAAGAAGAATTAACTTTACCGTTGCTCGTGTCCCACGAGCGACATAAAAAACTCTTAGCTTA
>DAIUBX010000620.1:0-1918 GCA_036846465.1 Bernardetia sp. | reverse complement strand
CTCAGAAGCGTGATTTATTTGCTTGAATCACGCTTCTGAGGAAGCGAAACATTCAATTCTGAGGAACTGAATGCACAGCAAAACATAATAAAACTTTTGAAACAGTGTACTTAATACAGTGTTTCAAAAGTTTTACTATAAACTTCAGACAGGGTTAAAACCCTGTCCAATTTATAATTCAGAATTATTTTCTTCAATTGAACAGGGTTTTAACCCTGTTTTATGTATAAAAAATAACCTAAAACTTTTGAAACAGTGTACTTAATTCCATTTAAAAAATAAATATAAATTTTTAATTAAATTTAAAAAAATATCAAAACACTAAATTACAATGCTAAATAAAGAAGATGTTTGGGGTAATAAAGTAGCTGAATTTTTCGATTATGCAGACGAAAAAGAACAGTTGCTTTGGTCGTATTTATTCGAAAAAATCATTGAGGTTACACCACGAAGTTATAAAAAACAGATTTTACCTATTATAGAAAAAATAGGAGCAAAATCATTTCGAAAAATAGTGCATAGTTGGTTAGAAATTGTAATTCTTACCAAACCTAAAACAGCTTTTTATGAAGATGAATCTGGACTAGAACACGAACGAAATTATATATTAGAATATCCAAACGAAACTATTTTTGCTCGTCTTATTCGTGCTTTGCCTTTTGTAGCCAACCAAAATTCTATTGATTTACTTTCTGAACTTGCAGTAGAAACAGGAAAAAACAGAACTTTTAAAAGTAATGACAAAACAGATAAAATTACAGGAATTGCATCTTACAAACTGTCTGAACAGGCTATTTTTGCCCTTGCAGATATAGAAAATGTTAGTCCTATTTCAGCTCTTCTTTCTGTTCAGATTCAACTTCAATCTCTTTCTTTAAAAAAATTAATTGAAACAAAACTCACTCAAATTGCAAAAAAACAGAACATAGAATTGATTGAACTCTTAGAAAATCATTTACCAGATTATGGGTTAGAAAATGGTTTTTTGGAAGGAGAAATTCATTCAAAACTAAATCCTGAAAAAATCTATGCTTATCAGATACAAGTCGTAGAAAATAAAGTAAAACTAACTTGGTTTGATACAAATGGAAAAGAATTAAAAACTGCTCCTGTTGCACTCAAAAGAGAATTTCCTCATAAAATAGAAAAGCTAAAAAATACAGCCACCGAAGCACAAAAAACACTTACTTTACAAAGAGAACGTTTAGAAAAAACCTATCTCACTCAAAAAACGTTTACCTATTCGCATTGGAAAACAGCTTATGCCAGTCATGGACTTTTGGGGACAGTTGTAGAAAATTTGATTTGGCAAGTAGAAAATGGTAAAGAATGGAAAACAGTTTGGTCTTCTTTTGGGCGTTTTGTGGATGCTGATAAAAATCCTGTTGAAGTAAATGATACTAATTTAATTAGAGTTTTGCACCCTGTTTCTTTAGATAAAAATGAATTGGAATATTGGCAAGAATTCATAAAACAAAAAGATTTGAAACAACCTTTTCAACAAGTTTTTAGAACTACTTTTGAAAGAACGAACGATGAAACAGAAGAAAGTAGCCGTTTTGAAGGTATTATTTTAAATCAAAAAAAGCTACGTATGTTTGCCAAAATTCAAGACTGGAATTACAAATGGCTTACTTATCCGAAAGTAAATCGTAGTTTTGTTACTTTTCAGTTTAATTATAAAATGGATGAATCAGAAAAAACAACTAAATTAGAAGTAGAGTTTTGGGTAGAAGCCTTACCAAGTCAGCCACAAAATGTAAAAACGAGTGTTGTTCGTCTTAACAAAAAAGCACAACCTCTTTCTTTTGAAATTTTAGATAAAGTTATATTTTCAGAGATTTTTAGGGCTATTCAACGGATTATACATGTTTCTGCTCTAGAATCGTGATGTAAAAATCATACACTAATTTTAATA
>DAIUBX010000619.1:0-1929 GCA_036846465.1 Bernardetia sp. | reverse complement strand
AGCTTTCACAGCCAAAACTTACCAATATAAAACCCTATCCATACAGCGTAAATAATCAAAGAGCGTATTTGATAGAAAAAGTATTTAAAAATGAACGAGTAAATTTTATAGAAGTCTTGAAAGAAAGTGGAAACCGTATTTTGGTCGTTTTTAACTTTTTGGCAATCTTAGGAGAAGAACCTAATTTTAATGAATTCTTTTTGCTAAAAGGAACGCCATCAGGATTGAGTAATGTGAATTAAAAGGAATAAAAATTTCTATTTTGTATAAATTAGGTGTAATGTATTTTTCGTAATTTGCATCAAAATTGAATTTAACACACACAAACGCAGTTCCTTTTTATGCAAAAAATAGCTCTTATTCGTGAAGGCAAAACGCCACCAGACCGTCGTGTTCCTCTTACTCCTACTCAATGTAAAGAAGTTTTAGATAAATATAGAGTTACTGATGAAAACTTTGAGATTTTAGTTCAACCTAGTCCGATTCGTTGTTATTCAGAAGACGAATACAGAGAAGCTGGTTGTAGAATTACAGAAGATATAAATGAAGCAAGTATTTTATTGGGAGTAAAAGAAGTGCCAAAACCTCAGCTTATTGATGGGAAAACCTATTTATTTTTCTCTCATACAATCAAAAAACAGCCTTACAATAGAGATTTATTACAAAAAATTATAGAAAAGAATATTCGTCTTATCGATTACGAACCTTTGACAGACGAAACAGGAAATAGAGTAATTGCCTTTGGGCGTTATGCTGGAATTGTGGGAGCTTATAATGGAATTTTGACGTATGGAAAGCGTTTTAATTTATTTCATTTGAAACCTGCTAATACGTGTTTTGATATGGAACAAATGTGGAAAGAATTTGAAAAAGTAAAACTTCCAAACATCAAAATTGCCGTTACAGGAGGTGGAAGAGTGGCAAACGGTTCGCTTGAAGTTTTAAAAGCAATGAAAATAAAAGAAGTCAGTTCAAAAGAGTTTTTGAATAATGAATATGAAGAAACTGTTTTTACACAACTCAATTCAGAAGATTATCATCGTAGAAAAACAGACAAACAATTTGTTACAAAAGAATTTTATGAAGAGCCTCAAAAATATGAAAGTAGCTTTTTAGATTTTGCTCAAAAAACAGATTTACTTATCGCTGCTGCCTATTGGAATCCAAAATCGCCTGTTTTATTTACAAAAGCAGATATGAAAAAATCGGATTTCAGAATCAAAGTTATTGCAGATATTACTTGTGATATTGAAGGTTCTATTCCTTCTACAAATCGTGCCTCTACCATTGCAGAACCTGTTTATGATTATAATGTAGAAATGGAAAGCGAACAAAAACCGTTTTCTGATGCAAAAAATATAACGGTTATGGCAGTTGATAATTTGCCTTGCGAACTTCCTAGAGATGCTTCTCGTGATTTTGGGAGAGAACTCATAGACCAAGTTTTAACCTATTTATTATTTGAGGATAATTTGGATTATCTAAAGCAACATAATTTTACAGACACGAAGCGAATTGCTAGAGCAACCATCACAAAAGACGGAAAACTGACAAAAGAATTTGAATATTTGACAGATTATTTGGAGGGGAAGTAAAAGTATAAAGTAAAATCCTAAAATTCCTTTTTGAATTTTAGGGTTTTACTTTTTCCAAAAAAGCCTAATAATACGTTAATTTCCTAAATTGAATACACTTTTCAAAAGTTTCTTTATGTTATTGATTCGTTTTTTAGACTTTGACAGTCCTTTCATAAGGCTGTCAATAGTTTAAGAAAACACACTTTTTATCAAACTATTGTCAGATTTTTTTGGATTACCAAAAAACTACTGACAAAGTTTTCATACATTTTTTAAGTTAAAGTAATAGAGCAAAATTTATTAAACAGAGTATTGAACAACAAATAATTTATACCAAAAAGCATTTTTTGAA
>DAIUBX010000618.1:0-1930 GCA_036846465.1 Bernardetia sp. | reverse complement strand
CCTTTTGATGTAGCCTCTGAAACGATGGCCATTGGAAAACGTGAAATAATACCTATCATAATTAGAAGTGAAATACCATTACCAATACCTTTATCTGTAATTTTTTCACCCAACCACATACAGAAAACAGTTCCTGATGTAAGAATGATAATAGAAGAAATTAAGAAGAATGTTTGGTCAATGATAATTGCCTCAGTAGGAACAGTTCCTTTCAAGTAAGCAAAACCTTGTCCAATAGTAATGAGTATAGTAAGCGCACGAGTGATTTGAGTGAGTTTTTTACGACCCGACTCTCCTTCTTTCTGCATTTTTTGGAATGTCGGAACAGCCACAGTAAGAAGTTGAATGATAATTGATGCAGAGATATAAGGCATAATACCCAATGCAAAAATAGAAGCACGCTCAAAAGCACCTCCTAAAATAGCATCTATGAATCCTAGAATACCACTTTTTCCTGTATCAAGTTTGCTAGGATCAACCCCTGGCAAAACGATAAAAGAACCTAAACGAAAAACCATTAATAATCCTAAGGTAAGGAAAATACGATCTTTGAGTTCTTTTACAGAAAAGATATTTTTTATTGTTTCAAAAAACTTCTTCATAATTCTTTTTCTAGTTTACTAAAATTTTGTACGTTTCAAAACGAACAATACTAGAGATAGTAATTAGTATAAATTGTATTTAATCCATAATTTATGGATAAGCAAAATAAGCCAACTACGAACTACGTTAATAGGACATAATCGGCTTTTTTATCTTATATGTTAGAGAGTAGTAACTTTTCCACCTGCTTTTTCGATGCTTTCTTTTGCAGAAGCTGAAAATTTGTGTGCAGTAACTTCAATAGCCATAGTCAGTTCGCCACGATTCAATACTTTGATTAAATCACCTTTTCCTGCTAAACCGTTTGCAGCTAATAATTCTACATCAATAACGTTAGTATTTTTCTTTGTAGCAAGTTCTTGAAGAGTGTCCAAATTGATTGGTTTGTAAGCTACACGACCTGGATTTTTGAATCCAAATTTAGGAACACGACGTTGAAGTGGCATCTGTCCACCTTCAAAACCTAGTTTTTGGCTATAACCAGAGCGAGATTGCGCTCCATTGTGTCCACGTGTAGAAGTACCTCCACGTCCAGAACCTTGTCCACGACCTACTCTTTTGCTAGACTTTACAGCCCCTTTTGCAGGTCTTAATTGGTGAAGTTTCATCAGTTAGATTAGTTTTATTTACTCAAAACTCGCTGTTTCCTAATCTATTCAATATTGAAAATGAATTACAATAATTCAACTTCATATCTCTATAACTATTATAGGCTAAACGCTTTGAGCAAAGTTCAATGAATTAAAAAGACAAAATCCTTATGTACGGACATAGTAAATAGATACTTGTCCAATAAGGAATTTGCTAAGTGAGATGCAAAGGTAGGAAAAAAAATCTTTTTCCAATCATTTTAGTCTATAACTTTTAAAATTATAGCAATAATGGAGATTTATATCTACGCTTCTTCTACTTTTACTAAATGTGATACAGCCTTTACCATACCGACAATGTTAGGAGTATTCTCCTGTTCTACGGTTTGGTGCATTTTGCGAAGCCCTAAAGCATGCAAAGTTAGGCGTTGTTTTTTTGGGCGTTTGATTGAGCTACGCACCTGAGTAATACGAATTTTCGCCATTTTACTAAATAGTTTTTGGTAATTTAAAAAAGAACAGTTTATAAAATTAAATTGTCTGACACCTTAAAGGTGTCTTGACAATCATAACTTATCTTATAATTAGAAGTAAAATTAAAAACTACATTCGTAATTTTTAATTCGTAATTCGTAATTGTTCCTTATTTACTTACCCATTAAAAACTTTGGTAAGATTAACACCACGCTGCTCGGCAACTGATTTTGCATCACGCATACGCAATAATGCATCAAAAG
>DAIUBX010000617.1:0-1960 GCA_036846465.1 Bernardetia sp. | reverse complement strand
TCAATCTATATCCCTCTTTCAAGGAGGCATGAACCAAATTATCATATAAAATAGTATCATTTCGTGTCAAAATAGAAGACAAAAGAGCAACATTTGCATGATAACCCGAACCAAAAAACAATGCTTTTTCTGCGCAAAAAAAATGAGCTAACTGCGTTTCTACTTCCTCAAAATATTCATTGTGTCCAGACAAAAGACGAGAACCAGTTGAGCCATTACGAGAAGTTTTGAAACGATTACTTTGAATTTTGTATTCCTTTAAAATAGAATTTTGTAATTCTTGATTACGAGCCAAACCCAAATAATCATTCGAAAAAAAATCGATATTATTTGGGTTTGGTAAAACTAGAGAACGCAAATTATTGTCTTCTTTGCGCTTATTTAGTTTGTTTTGAAGATGTTTTTCTAAAGTATTGCTCAATGAAATTTTTATAAAAATATTTTAATATTCAAAAAATGTATTTTCTCTTTATTCTCTTCAATCTCTGTGGTTAAAATGTATTCTGTATTTTAGTATTTAACTCCCAAACGACTAAAAACAAAAGAAAGCAACCAAGCAGGTCCAATCAAAAGAAATTTCAAATCATCAATAAAAGACGGTTTTTCGCCTTCTATTTTATGTCCGATAAATTGTCCTATCCAAGCCACCACAAAAATAGCAAGAGAAACCATCCAAAGAGAAAGATTAGGAGTTGCATAAATCCAATTACAAATTGAAAGAAAAACGATAGCAATTCCAATCATTCCCAAGAAAATCGGGATCGAAAGACGCAAATAAAATATAGAACAAGCAACACAAAAAATTGTCGCAAAATTGGCAAAAATACCCACAAAAGGAAATAAATCCATCAAAAACTGATGTGGAATACTCCAAAGCAATCCCAAAACGCTAAAAAAAATGGTAGGAACACAAACCCAATGAATCATTTTGTTGGTGTGATTTTGATGGCTTTCTCCATATTTGTCAAGCCATTGTTGCATGGTCATCATAATCATATAGTTTTATGTTTGTATGAACAGAATCAAATTATTTTCTTTCAATATACTAAAAAGTCAAATCAAATAGAAAAATTATAAAGACAAAAACAAAAACCTTAAGAAATTCAAATCTCCTAAGGTTTTGATAGAACAAAAAATTCACAATTCACAATTCACAATTCTAAAAAAATTATCCTTCCAAAGCCATAACTCCCGGCAATTCTTTGCCTTCCAAGTATTCCAAAAGCGCACCACCACCTGTCGAAACATACGAAACTTTATCTGCTGCATTCATTTGGTTAATAGCTGCTGCAGAATCTCCACCACCAATAAGCGAGTATGCTCCATTTTGTGTTGCTTCTACTACTGCTTCTGCAATTTTCTTTGTTCCTGCTGCAAAATTTGACATCTCAAAAACACCCATAGGTCCATTCCACATAATTGTTTTTGCATTTTTCAAAACATTAGAAAACTCTTCTTGTGCTTCTTTTCCAATGTCTAATCCCATAAAACCATCAGGAATTTCTGTATTATTTACCAATTTTGTGTTAGCATTATTATCAAATTTATCGGCTGCAATAGAATCTTTTGGTAAATAAATTTTTACATTTTTTTGTTTTGCCTTTTTCAAAAGCTCACTTGCCAATTCTAGTTTATCTTCCTCTACCAACGAACTTCCAATTTTACCACCTTCAGCCTTAAAAAATGTATACGCCATTCCACCCCCTATAATAAGTGCATCTACTTTATCTAATAGTTTTTCAATGACCATTATTTTGTCAGAAATTTTTGCGCCCCCCATAATTGCCACAAAAGGACGTTCTGGATTTCCTAATACTTTCTTTGCATTTTCTAATTCTTGCTGCATAACATAACCACAAATTCTATCTTTTTTATCAAAAAATTCGGCTACTGTTGCTGTTGATGCGTGTTTTCTGTGTGCTGTTCCGAAAGCGTCATTTACATAAACGTCGCCATAACG
>DAIUBX010000616.1:0-1964 GCA_036846465.1 Bernardetia sp. | reverse complement strand
GTAAGAAGTACAGAACGAATACTTTCCCAATATTCTGCACTTTTTAGATTAGAACTATCCGAAACGAGAGAAATTTCTTTGTTAAAAAATTTACGTTCCAAGATCATTGTTTCTAACTCATTTTTTAGATTTGAAACAGAATCTTGATTTGTGTTTTGAGCTATATTTTCTGTTGTGGCTTCTTTTTTAGTTTCTAATTCAGTTTGATTTTTTTGTTCATTCTCTGTATTTTCTTCTTTTTTATCAACTATTTTCTTTTTGTCTTTTTTTAATGCAGCTAAATCAGGCAGTTTTTCTCCTTTTGTATCAGCTTCTAATTGTGCTTTTGTGAAATTTGGTGTTACATCATAATTCGAAAAACTACCTGTATAATTTCCGTGTCCGACTATTTTTGCGCCCATCATTGCCACTGAATAATTAAACGAAAATGCTTGTGTACTACACAACCAAATATCATCAGATAGATTTCCTGTACTTTTGGTTGCTGGTACAAAAGTTTGTTTGATATTCAGTTTGTCAATAAATTCTAATCCTACATCTTTCGAAACTTCCAAGTCTGTGCTATGAACTCGCCACGTACTGTCTTGAATATAAATCAAACCACCAAACAAAGGCTGTCCTTTTGAACGAGGAAAAACACGGATTTTATGCACATTTACTCCCTTATCCATAAATTCTCCTTCATGTTGGTATTCGTAATACATCATCGCACCTGCTGCAATGGGCGAAACAAAAGGACGGTCGCCAATGGGTGCATCAATGGTATTTTCATAAATATCAAAACTCAAATAGAGCGCACTATTCCACGAAAAACCACCTCTATCGCCACTTACTTTTGAAGAAATAACGACTTCTTTACGTTTATTGGGTGCCATGAAATAATATTTTGAAACAGATTCAGAAAAATAGATAATTTTGTTTTTTTCCCATTCTTTACGAAATTCTTCCATATCATCGTTCTCTAAAAGCTTGGGAACTTTAAATTCATCTAATTTTTGTACATTTTTGATATAGACATCACAAGAAAAAGCCTTATTTTGAGTTCGATAAAATTCTCTTTTTTTCTGTGCTTGACGAATGACAGCATAAGCTGGGTCTTCACTATTTGGTGTAACTACCACTTCTTTTAGCCCAATTATGGAAGATTCCATCACTACATTTAACTCAACATCTTGTCCATTTTTTATAATTACAGTATGTGTTTGAGATTGAAAACCGACATACCGAAAAACGATTTGATGTGTTCCTTCTTCTAATTCTAAAAAATAACTTCCTTCTTGATTTGTCGTTGTTCCGTAAGTTGTTCCTTCTTCATAAACGGTCAGAAAGGGCATTGCTTCGCCATCTGATGAAGTTGCTTTTCCGAAAAGACGAGCAGCATTTGCATTAAATGAAAACAGAAAACAAAAATAAACGAGTAGTAAAGTTGTGAAATAATGCATTGAGTAAGTTTACATAAAAATGTGAGCAGACTTCTAATAAATTTTATCATACTACTAGACAAAAATATTATCTAGTAATTGTTTTTATATAGGTCAGTCTCGTAGAGCAGACCGTTTATAACCTATTTAGTAAACGGTCTGCCCTTTGGGACTGACCTATTTGTGTTTTTCTAAAAAATGTCTAGTAGTATGAAATTTTATATTAGAACTCTAGTTTTAGTTAATTTATTTTTAGACTCCAAATAACTTACAAGTGTTGCACGTCGTCTTTTGCTTTTAAGGAAAATTAGGAAAAAATAAAACGAGTTCAAACAGTATTGTTCAAACTCGTTTTATTTTTCTTGATTAAATTACGATTTCTTTATTTCAAATTAATTTTTCTACTCAAATAATTTGTTCCTTGACGAACAACAAGTGTATAAGTATCTGCACCATTGAGAGCCAAATCAATTTCTCCTTGATAAGTACCAGAAAAATCAACTAAAGATTCAAAATACATCACATTTCCTTCTGAATCATAAA
>DAIUBX010000615.1:0-1973 GCA_036846465.1 Bernardetia sp. | reverse complement strand
ACGAACACACGCAAAACGATTAAAAAACATTGAAAAACTTTTGAAACAGTGTATTAGGAATGAGAATTAAATAAACTACTATTTTTAACTTGTTAATTCATTAATAATCAATGAATTAAAATCGTAATTAGCTGCGCTGCTTTGGCAGGTCGTAATTTTTAATTGACTTCGTCGTCTTTCAGTTCGTAGTTGTTCCTTAACTTTTAAATCTATTAAAAAATATGAAATTTTTTCTTTACACCTCCCTTTTTCTTTGGACTTTTTTGATGAATAATCTATCATTTGCTCAAACAGACACTACTACAATTACAGAGGAAAATTCCCAAAACTCTTCGCCTTTTGGCACAAAAGGTCTGCAACTAAGTGGATATTTAGAAACCTATTATGTTTATGATTTTAATGAACCCGAAAACCATGTTCGTCCTACTTTTCTCTATTCTTTTAATCGTCATAATGAAGTCGCTCTAAACTTAGGATTCATACAAGCCGAATACGAACGTGAACGAGTGCGTGGAAAGTTAGCTTTCATGGCTGGTACATATTCCAATGCAAATCTAGCAGCCGAAGAAGGCGTTTTTAAAAATATCTTTGAGGCTAATGTGGGTGTAAAATTATCTTCTACTAAAAATCTTTGGTTAGATGCAGGTATCTTTGCTTCTCATATTGGTTTTGAAAGTGCCATCGGTCAAAATTGCTGGAATATGACACGTAGTTTACTCGCTGAAAATTCGCCTTATTATCTAAGTGGAGCTAAAATTTCTTATACCTCTGATAATGAAAAATGGTTTTTGTCAGGACTTTTACTCAACGGTTGGCAACGCATTCAACGTGTAGAGGGAAACCAAACTCCTGCTTTTGGTCATCAAATTACGTATATGCCAAATGAAAAAATTACGCTCAATAGTAGTTCTTTTATAGGAAATGATTATCCAAAAGACGAAAAAAAGATGCGTTATTTTCATAATTTCTTTGCACAAATGCAGCTTACAGAAAGATTTGGACTTATTGCAGGTTTTGATATTGGTGCAGAACAAAAAGAAAAGGAAAGTAGTGAATATAATACGTGGTATTCGCCTGTTTTGATTGCTCGTTTTGGTCTTTCAGATAAAGTAAATTTGGCTACTCGGATTGAATATTATTCAGATGAAAATGGAGTTATTATAGGAACAGGAACGCCAAACGGTTTCCAAACAATGGGTTATTCTCTTAATTTGGATTATAGGATTACGCCAACTGTATGGTGGAGAATTGAAGGCAGAACATTTAACAGTCAAGATGAAATTTTTATAAAAAATAATGAAATACTCAAAACAAATACATTTTTAGGGACTTCTCTTTCGGTTAGATTTTAATAGTTATTAGGCTCTCTCTGTCAATCATCGACACTTGATAGAGATAGATTACAACCATAAATCGGAAAATATGTAGTACATAATCTACATTAATCATTTACTTTGAATTTCAAAATTCAAATAAAGACTCTCTCCTAAAAATATCAAATAAGGAATAATAAGCAATGCCAAGAGATAACTTTCTGCAAAATAAGCGATTAATGAATTGCCTATAATTGCGATAATAACATATAATAAAGTATCATCAAAATATTGCTTTTTACCACTTTTAGAAACTAAATAAATAGTTCCACAAGACCACAAAAAATTAATAATCAAAGGAATAGAACCTGCAATTAGAGCAATTCCCATTCCACACGAACCTGCTTCAATCGCATATTCATTCAAAAAATTAAAAGCAATTATGTGAGTAATTAAGACGAGAAAAATATTAAAAAACGTAATGTGTATTGACTTCATTTTTTTGATTATTGAAGCTGTTTGAACTTTCATTTTTTCCGAAAAAACTTTGTCAGTAGTTTGCCTAAGCAAACTCTGACAATAGTTAAAGAAAATAAAATCTGTAATTTAAACTATTGTCAAAGTCTGATTACAACCTATTGACAAAGTTCAAACAACTTC
>DAIUBX010000614.1:0-1978 GCA_036846465.1 Bernardetia sp. | reverse complement strand
ATCAATCAGAAAATCAACCTGAAATGTCTGCTGAATATTACAAAAAGGTTTTAGAATTAGATGCTCAAGATTATGATGCTACTTTTGCATTAACTGTTCATTATTACAAACAAGCTGCAAATATATATAACACATTGCAAGGAAATGACCAAGATGCAAAAAATGAAAAGATGAAACCTGTTATTGAGAATGCAGATAAGTCTATCGTCTATGCAAAAAAAGCAGTAGAAATAAATAGCGAAGACGTAGCACTCTATAATATATTGAAAGATTTGTATGTTATGAAAGACGACAAAAAAAATATTGAATTAATGAAAAAGAAAATAGAGGAAAATAAATAATTTGATTCGTTTTTAATATTCATTTCTCTAAAATCCTATTTGTTGAAAGACAGGTAGGATTTTTTTTGTTCAAAAAAATAAAGGCACAAAAAAAAGATGATACTTCCAAAGGCTGCATCATCTCCCACTACTCACTAACTATGGCTACTGCAACTTTTTCCGTAGAAAAAACAACATAGCCAACAAAAGATTTTTATATAAATAAATTATTTTAATATAAAATAATTCGAAATTTCTTATTTTAACTTACTTCTCGTTTTTTATTTAAAACAAACTTCCTAAATCTATAATTTAGGAAGTTGTTAGAATTGTTAGGTTGTAAGTTAGAAGGTTTCAAAACATAATAGTTTTGTTCTTCTGCTTCTATGACCCACTAAGTAGTCAATAAGGTTGCATAGGTTTTTTATTTTTTTAAAAAAAATAAAATATTTTCAATCAAAACTCAAAAACACAGAAAAAAATAAATTAAAAGCCAATAGAATACCATTTAGTTAGCTTTCACAATCAAACAGTAACAGAATACAATTTGGTGTTAGGATATAAACTCAAAATTATTTTTGCAAAAACTTTGCAACACACAAAGAAATTATGTATTATTGGTAGAGTAAGAAATAAAGCAGTAACAAAATTTAGAAAACTGATTGTTTTGCCTCTTTTTTACCAAATTCTATATTGAAACCAATAAATTATATTTATATTTTCAAACTTCTTTGGTCAGTTTTAATCAAAAATTGATTGATAGACTAAAGAAAGTTCATTTTTACAAAAAGTTATAAAAACAATATGGCAGAACTCATAAAAATACACCCAGATAATCCACAGGAAAGTAAAATTCAAAAAATAGTGGAAACACTAAAAAATGGTGGTGTAATTATATATCCTACTGATACAGTTTATGGAATAGGTTGTGACTTTACAAACGCAAAAGCAGTTGAAAGGGTCTGTAAAATTAAGGGAATTGACCCTAAAAAAATGCACCTTTCTTTTATTTGCTACGATTTGAGTGATATTAGTTTGTATGCACACAGAGTCAGTAATCATGTTTTTAAGGTAATGAAAAAAGCTCTACCAGGGGCATTTACATTTATTTTGGATTCAAGTAATAAAGTTCCGAAAGTAGGAGGAGTAAAGAAAAATCAAGTTGGTATTCGTGTTCCTGACCATAAAATTCCTAGAATGATTGTGCAAGAATTAGGAAATCCTATCGTAACTACTTCAGTTTATGATAAAAATGGAAAAACAATGACAGATCCATCGCTCATAAAAGAAGAGTACGAACATTTAGTAGATATAATTATTGATGCAGGGCTTGGAGAAGATAGTCCTTCTACTGTTCTTCGTTGTATCGAAGATTCTATCATTTTGCTTCGTCAAGGAGCAGGTGATATAGAAAAATTTACTGATGTTCTTTCAAAAGAAGAAGCAGCTTCTCTATTAGTAGAGGAAGAGTAAATAAAAGAAATTTAAGATTAGATTTTTCATTTTTGATTTTGTTTTAGTGAATAGAAAAACCACTACTTTTTTGAGGTAGTGGTTTTTTGTTTTTGTACTTTTGTATAACGATTTATAAGCTCGTGAGGACACACCATAGCCGTCAAGCTAATTTTATTTTACCTCATAAACAGGGTTAAAACCCT
>DAIUBX010000613.1:0-1993 GCA_036846465.1 Bernardetia sp. | reverse complement strand
TTTTTAGGATAAAGAATGCATAAAATTTTGCACAAGTGTAAAGGTGCGCAAGATGCAAATATCGTAAATTTTAAGATATAATTTATCTATAATACTATTTTGTATAAAAAACCCTCATTAAAATTGGGAACTACTATCTCTACTTCGGAAGAGCTGATTTCGTTTATTTGATAATACGCACAACATTCTCCTTGTTTTTTGTCTGTATCATAAATAAAGTCAAATTCTGATGAGTCTTTTATCATTAAGATATAATTTTTTTTATCCTGACCTGTTTCCCAACCTATTTCATTATCTATTAGAACGGCTTGTTTTTGTCCATTTGATTCTATTGAGTCTAATTTTAGAACATGAAATTTGTTTTCTGAAACAGACTTTATACGAATATCTGAAAAAGAATATGTTCCATTTTGAAGTAAATTTTGATTCGTTTCTTTATCGATTAATTGAAAATAAAATGGTTCGGCAGGAGTAAAACATTCTATATCTTTACATTTATCACAACTGGAAAGGTTGACGCTTAAAAGAAAAATAAAGCTAATTTTGATAGAAGTGAATAAAAAATTATATTTTTTCATTGTAATTTTATAAAGTTAAATTAAAAATAGTTTATCACTATACGAAGAACTGATATCAAATGTCGCATAACCGTACTATTTTTATAAAAAAAGACCATTCTTCAAAAAAAAGAAAAATGGTCTTTGTATTTACTTCTAAAATCTGACTTCTAAAATTTATTTCACATCAAAAGCCTCATCAACCAATGCGATTTGTGTTTTGGCGTGAACTTTTGAGTAACCTGTTGCTGGAGAAGCACTTGCCTTTCTTGAAATTACATTCAACATTGGGCGTTTTTCTTCAATCCATTCTTTGTAAAGCATACGCAAAACAAATAACCAAGCACCCATATTTTCAGGTTCTTCTTGTACCCAAACTACTTCTACTTTCTTACCATATTTATTGATTTCTTCATAAATACGCTTTTTAGGGAATGGGTGAAGCTGCTCAACACGAATAATAGCAACATCTTTGCGTTCTTCTTTTTCTTGTCTATCTAATAAATCATAATAGACTTTACCAGAGCAAAGAAGGACACGTTTTACTTTTTTCTTATCTGCATAGTCATCTCCATATACTTCTTCAAACTTTCCATTTGTAAAATCTTCAATCGGAGAAATTACTTTTGGGTGTCTTAAAAGTGATTTTGGCGACATCAAAACACAAGGCTTACGGAAATCCCAAGCCATTTGACGACGCATCAAGTGGAAAAAGTTTGCAGGTTTTGTAACATTAGCAACAATGATATTATACTCTGCCGAAAGTTGTAAGAAACGTTCTGGACGAGCATTCGAATGTTCAGGGCCTTGACCTTCGTAACCGTGAGGCAATAACATCATTAAACCTGTTGTACGTTGCCATTTTGTTTCACTACTTGTGATAAACTGGTCAATCATAATTTGCGCTCCATTGGCAAAATCTCCAAATTGAGCTTCCCAAATCGTAAGTGCATTCGGATTTGCCATGGCATAACCAAACTCAAAACCCAAAACTCCATATTCAGATAAAAGCGAATTATAAATCTCAAATTTTGGCAAATCTTCTCCAATATTATCAAGATTATTATATGTTTTGTTTGTCTCAGCATCACTCAAAACAGCATGGCGATGCGAAAACGTACCTCTACGTACATCTTGCCCTGTAAAACGAACACTTTGTCCGTCCAAAATAACAGAACCATACGCCAAAAGCTCAGCACTTGCCCAGTCTAAAACTTTGTCTTCAAAAAACATTCTGTTTCTTTCAGAAAGAAGTTTTTCGATTTGTTTGAGTGGTGTAAATCCTTCAGGAATAGTTGTAAGAGTTTTTCCTACTTTGTTAATATATTCTTGTGTAATTGATGTATTTGGTGAAATATCAAAATCCTCAGGCGTAGCACGACGCATGGCTTTCCATACTTGTTCTAATTCTTGATATTCGTAAGGCAATGGTTTTT
>DAIUBX010000612.1:0-1994 GCA_036846465.1 Bernardetia sp. | reverse complement strand
CCGTATTTTTTTATTTTTTCAAGTGTTGCAATTATACTTTTTTGTTCGTCTTTAAAACTCCATTGATTTAATTTTCCATTACTATCTCCTACTCCTTTTTTTTCTATTCGCAGTGTAGCAAATCCATTTTTAGTAAGATTTTCTATCCAATCATAAAATTGATATTCATTCTTTGCACTTTTATTCTTTGCATATAATTCTCGTTCAATCGATTCATTAGAAGCCGAATTTAAGACAATAACTAAAGGAAATTGCGTAATTTGTTGATTTTCATTCATTTCACTTTCGATTTTTCTAGGAAAAGTAAGAATAGTTCGAAGGCTTGTCTGACTGTCCAATTCTATTTGGTCATACATTGTTTCAAAATAAAAATTACTTTCTCTAGGCAAAAAATTAAGTACCAAAGAGGTATTTCTGATAGTATCATTTCGAACAAAAAATAAATTCAAGGTATCATTTCCTTTTTTTGTTTTGATAAAATCTTGAAACGCCTTCAAATTATCTAAGTGGGTAGAATCGACGGCAATAATTACGTCTTTTTCCTGCAAACCTGCTTTATCGGCTGCCGAATTTGGAAATACTTTATAAATAATAATTCCTTTTTCTACTTTCATTTTGTAAGCTACCTGAACAGGATTTGTAAGTGTTCCGAGTTCTGCACCTACAAACGGACTTCTATCCAAAGTTTGGGTAGTAGATTGTCCAACACAAAACCAAGAAGGAAAAAATAAAACTATAAAAAACAGAAAGCAAATTTGAAAACGCATATATCTAATGAAGTAAAATTTTAAGTAACTATTTAGGTAGTTGTTATGTGTGTTCGTTTAACTTCGTTGAGGGCTTCGCCGTTCCTCAGAACTGAACGCACGATTTTACACAACATAAAGGTAAATTTAAGATATATTTTGTAAGGATTTATTTTTAAATAGAATTGTTTAACTTTGCCCTTCGATTCTCTGTAATCTTCAACTCTAAAAACTACTCTCTACTATGTCTTGGTTTCAGCGAAAAAATAAAAATATCACAACGCCTACGAATGAAAAGCGTGATTCTCCGAATATGTGGTTCAAAACCCCAAGTGGTACAATTATTCTCAAAAAAGAATTGAGAGATAATAACTGGGTATGCCCAGATGACAATCATCACTTGACAATTACTCCAGAACAATATTTTGAGATTTTGTTTGATGAAGGAGAATACACAGAAATAAATGCAAATCTTACTCCTCTCAATCCTTTAAATTTCAAAGATACCAAAAGTTACGAACAGCGTATCAAAGAAGCCAATACAAAATCTAGCGTAAATGAGGCTGCTCAAAGTGCTTACGGCAAAATGAATGGAATTGATTTTATGGTAACTGCCATGAATTTCAAATATATTGGTGGTTCGATGGGTGCAGTTGTAGGAGAAAAAATTGCTCGTTCGGCTGATTATTGTCTTGAAAATCGTATTCCTTTGATGGTTATTTCGCAATCGGGTGGAGCTAGAATGATGGAAGCTGGTTTTTCGCTTATGCAAATGGCAAAAACTTCGGCTAAATTAGCTCTACTTTCAGAAGCCAAAATTCCTTATATTTCTTTGCTTACCAATCCAACAACAGGAGGCGTAACGGCTAGTTTTGCCATGCTTGGCGATTTTAATATTGCAGAACCAGATGCACTTATCGGTTTTGCAGGTCCTAGAGTAATTCGTGAAACTATCGGAAAAGACCTTCCTAAAGGCTTCCAAACAGCCGAGTTTGTACAAGAACACGGTTTTTTGGATTTCATTGTAGATAGACGAGAATTGAAAGCTAAACTGACTTCGCTTTTGAGAATGGTTTGGGTAAATCCGAATAAAGAAACTCCAAATGCAGCTAAAAAAACGATAAAAAAGGCTAAGAAGTAATTGAGTAAATTTTCTTATCTTAGCTTTCACAAATCAAAAATTCAATATATATATTCTATGAAAGCAATTTTGGTAACTGGAGGAGCTGGTTTTATTGGTTCTAATTT
>DAIUBX010000611.1:0-2008 GCA_036846465.1 Bernardetia sp. | reverse complement strand
GAACACACGCAAAACGATTAAAAAACATTGAAAAACTTTTGAAACAGTGTATTAGCAAAATTTGAATTATTTTTTGTATTTTGTAAAGAAATAAAAAAACCTTTTCGAAAGTTATATCATTAGTTTATTTCTTAATTCATTCAAAAATGAAACAGTATTTTAAATTTATTTTCTTAACTCTATTTTTCAGTTCTGTAGTTGTATCTGTTTTTGCTCAAAAATTTTCTGTAGGAATACAAACAGGAATAAATAGTTCGAATCATTTGGCTAGTGTTCAAGATTCTAAAGACCTTATAGGAATGAATGTAGGTGGTGTTTTCACATACAATCCAACTCAAAAAGTAGGTTTTTCTTTAGAATCTGGCTATTCTCAACAAGGAAATAGTTGGCAAAATCAAGAGCGTAGCTCAGATACAAACCTAGATTATTTTAGAAATGCTGTTCTACTGAATTATACTTTTTTCAAAGAAAAAACAAGAGTTCGCCCTATTTTACAAGCAGGATTTTATTATAGTTTTTTGATAAATATGCGTTCGGATAAACCATATAGAGAAGATTTTTTTAATGATACCGACAGAGGAGGAGTTTTGAAAGCAGGTGCAAAAGTCAAATTGAATAATAAATTCTTTGTTATGCCTACTATCATGTTTCAAAAAGGATTTGATGGAATAGTAGATCCTATGCCTACTGAATGTTTTATAGCTAGACATCAAGATAGAACTTGGTCAGCTAATATTTCGTTTGTTTATGGATTTTCAAAAGTCAAAGAATAAAGTTACTTTTCTAAATTAAAATTCCCAAAAAACTCTTCAAAACGAAAAACTTTGAAGAGTTTTTTTGTTTGTACTTTTGTCTATTCATTCTATCAAAACTTGCCGTTGTTGGTGTCACACCAACGACAAAATAAAATATATTTTCTTATGAGCGATTATCCACAGCAAAGAAAAATCATAAATGACCCTGTTCATGGTTTTATTCGAATCCCTACAAAACTGATTTTGAAACTAATCAATCATCCTTATTTTCAGCGTTTGAGAAGAATAAAACAGTTGGGACTGACCGAATTTGTCTATCCCGGTGCGCTGCACACTCGTTTTCATCATGCTTTGGGCGCAATGAATTTGATGAGAATGGCTTTGGATACATTGCGATTAAAGGAACATAAAATTTCTCATAAAGAATATGAATCAGCTTTGATTGCTATTTTGCTGCACGATATTGGTCATGGAGCTTTTTCTCATGCGCTAGAGTGTACGATTTTGAAAGATTGTCATCACGAAGAATTATCACTTTTGCTCATGGAAAAATTAGATGAAGAGTTTAACGGACAGCTCAAAATAGCAATAGAAATTTTTAAAGGAAATTATCATCGTCCATTTTTTCATCAGCTTGTCTCTGGGCAGTTGGATATGGATAGAATGGATTATTTGCAACGAGATTGTTTTTTTACAGGCGTTTCGGAAGGAACAATCGGAGGAGAGCGAATTATTAGAATGCTCAATTTGAGTGATGATAAATTAGTCGTAGAAGAAAAAGGAGTTTATAGCATCGAACATTTTTTGAATGCTCGTAGAATGATGTATTGGCAGGTTTATCTACACAAAACAACCGTTTCGACGGAACAAATGCTCATTCAAACTATTCGAAGAGCTAGATTTTTGGCTCAAAATAATAACAATGGAAAACAACTTTTTTCTACTCCTTCACTTTCTTTTTTCTTAGAAAATGAAATTACTTTAGAGCAGTTTGAAAATGATAAAAGTGTTTTAGATTTCTTTGTGCAATTAGATGATTATGATATTTGGGCAAGTATAAAAGTTTGGACAAAAAGTGAGGATAAAATTCTGTCTTCTCTTAGCAATATGCTTGTCAATCGTCGTCTTTTCAAAACACATTTAACGACAGAAGAATTAGACCAAAATTTTAAACAAGAAATAAAAGAAAAAGTAAAAAAACAGTTTGGAATAAATGATGATGAACTATCTTTTTTAGTTTGTGAAGGAAAGAT
>DAIUBX010000610.1:0-2036 GCA_036846465.1 Bernardetia sp. | reverse complement strand
AAATAATCGGTCTTATATATTTCCCTCATGTCGTGCTGACTAAAATGCAGACGTTCATTTTCGAATTGTTTGGCGTACTGAATGCTCTCTTCCGACAAATCTATGCCTTCTACAAAAAGTCCTTTTTGATTGAGATAAATAGAATGCCGACCTTTTCCACAGGCTAAATCTAATATTTTGTCATTAGGCAAAAAATTGAGATATAAACCTATATTATCGATAAACAAACGAGCTTCTGTATCATCCCTATCTTTATACAGAATATGATAATAATGAGAATCAAACCATGTAGCAAACCATTCACTACCTTGATTAGAAGCGTTTGAATTGTATTTTTGGTTTTTGTTATTGTCTGCTGAATTAGGGTTGGACACGTCTGTAAAAAAAGGTAAAATAAAAGCGTAATAATTTTTAAGGAAGAGATAAAATTGAGATAATTTGCAAAATGAAACTTCAATGTTTCTTGATTTATTCAATCTTATCTATAAAATTAATTCTGAATTGTGTGTTTATGTTTGTTTTTAGCTAAAAAACAGTTAGTTTAGATTATATTTTTCTCTGTTTTTTTTAATGTAGAAAAATTAAGAAAAATAAAATCCTGTTCTCTCATTCTGCAGTTACTTTCTAAAGTACTCGCAATTTGTGCAAATTTATATGAAACAAACCTATCCACCAATAGTTTTTTTGACTTCTGCTACCGAAACGGCTGCTTTTTTGGCTGCTGATGTCGCTCTTTCTACACCTCAACGTACAGGAACGTGCGAACTGATAATGACTTCGGAGAATATTTTTTCAGAAGTATTTCAGCGTTTGGATGAAAAAGAATTTAGTGATAGGCTATTTATTTTTCATTGGATAGGAGATTCGAACGATTCTACTTTTATAGAGCAGCTTATTCGTCGTCTTTCTACGATGCCAAATTTAGCGTGTTTGATTTTAGAAGACATACAAATTCCTCCTTCTGCTACGATTGCACATCTTTTGCCGATTACGATTGCTGTCTCCAAAAATCAAGACAAAGAAGATGATAACATTTTTAGTAGTCATTTTTACGAACAACTGGCTCAAAATAATTCTATAAAAGAAGCCTATAATTACGCATCAAGAAAACTTCCAAATACGCCTTCGACGATGTTTGTAAAACCGAGTGCCGAATATACACTTGATTTTACATTGATAAAAACCCAAAAAATAGAAGAAATACCACAAACACCAGAGCAGGAAAAAATAGAACGTTTTAAAAAAATTATAGGACAAAAAGCATACTTTTCGGCTTTTTCTAAACCTGAACTTTTACTTTCTCAACAAGAAATCGAACTTTTTGAAGAGTATAAATTTGAACTTGCCCCTCTTTCAGATATAGAAAATCAGCTTTATCACCGTAGCCTAAAAAAGTTAAATCAAAAAAGAAGACAAAGAAGGTATTTATATAGAGCTATATTTTTCTTAGCATTTTTTTTGGTTTTGGCAGGGTTAGGTTTTTGGGCGCAATATCGAGAATATGAAAGACAAGCTGAGGCACATAAAACACAAACTCGTCAGCAACAAGCCAATTTTTTGACTTATTTAGGCGATAATCTGCAAAAAGAAAATGCAACTAAAGCGATTCGTTTGATAGAAAAAGCAGTTAGAGAATATCCAACACACTTGGCACAAGGTTCGTTGTATTCTCATTTTTATAGTCCAAATCTGTATTATTCAGCCAAAATTCCTATCAAAAATGATAATCAAGGTAAAAACGAAAAAATAAATTATGCTGTTTCTTCTGATGCGCAATGGTTGGCTTATTTTGAAAACCAAACAGGCAACAAAAAAGGAAAAAATGCTCTCTTTATCAGTTCGCTACAAGGAGATGTTATCAAAAAAATAGAAAAAGAAACAGAGATAGAAACAGTTGTTTTTTCGAATAATGTTCCCTATCGTTTGGCTGTTGGTTTTTCGAATGGAAAAGTAGAGATTTTGGATGTCTATGGAAAGAGTTTATTAGAAATACAGGCGCATAACGATACTATTTCTGGACTTTCATTTTCAAAAGA
>DAIUBX010000609.1:0-2037 GCA_036846465.1 Bernardetia sp. | reverse complement strand
TAAACAGATTTGTATAATTATATCCTAACCTTACTTCATCAGTTGTCATTTTTGCCAATGAGTCTGTACCATTTTGTAACGTTCTAAAATTCTCAAAATGCCAAACTTGATTTAAGTTTTGACTGTTTGGATATTCATTTTTTCGTTCATAACTCAAATTTAGTCGCTGTGAAGAAGTAACCATAAAAGAAAAATCTAATTTTGGCTCAAACTGAAATTCATTTACTTTGATTTGATTAATTTTTCCTTTGAAATTATAGTCATAGTTTGCCAAAGTAAGCCACATTCTGAACTGAAATTTAGGTTTGTCTATTTCAAAAAATGCACTTCCACTATTTCGTTGAATGCTGTAATCACTTGTCGGATTGAGTTTATCAATAGTTTCTATTTTTTCAGAAAAGAAAACTTGATTTTGATTCTGGTTTTCTGATTGTATTTCGATTCCCAAATAGGTTTTCTCTTTCAATAAACGCCTAAAATTGCCTTTTAATTCGTAATTGTGATGGGTTTGATTCGTTTGTGTAGTTATATTTTGCAGAGAAATAGACGAAATATCTACCATTAATCTTGAAAAAGTGCTTGAAAAAACGTCTTGTGTATTTTGTAAATCAAGTCCTCTATTTCGTTGCAAATATTGATAGATAGCAGATAGATTAATTTGATTTTTTGTATTAATTGTTTTTGTCCAAAAAGTGCTTAAATTCCATTCAGGATTTTTTAATTTTATTTCTTGATTTGCTGAATTTTGTGTATCTAAAAAATTAATTTCGTTTTTATCTTGCATAGAAGAGGTAAGAGAACGAAAAGCAACACGAGTAGTTAGGTTTTGAGAAATAGACGGAGAAAATAACAGACTGACTTCACTACTCAAAAAACCTTTATTTTGACTTTGATTTTGCGTATTTTGGTAAATTCCATTTATAGAACTTTCTGTAAAATCACGTATTGTTTCTGAAAAATAACTTTCATTTTTCTGATTATAAAAACCATTCGCTTTTATTTTAAATTTCTCAGAAAGCGTATAAACTGCGCTAAGTCCTCCAAAAAATATTTGTGTTTGAGGGGGAATTTCAGTAGCTGTTTGTTGTAAAGGCAAATCTTTACTATCTTGCGAACGAATAGAAGAAAAACTATTTCCTGTAAAAGAAAGATAAGAACGCAAATCAAAAAGATGTTTTCCTACATCATTTGCATCTACCAACGTCATCATTTTGAGTTTGGGATTGATATAAAAGGCATTGGATTGAAGGCGATAAGCTGTTTTTTCTTGATTATTAATTCCTCCAAAAACGGTTAGTTCTCCAAAGATAATATTTTTTTTATCTTCTTTAATTCTAATATTCAACTTTGGATTTTCGTCCCACGATTTTCCTTCTATGACTTGGATTTTGTCCACCACATCGGCAGGTAAAGAGCGATTAATGGTTTGTGGACTTTGCTTAAAAAGACTTTCACCCTCTATTTCTATGTCTTCAATCTGTTTTCCTTTATAAAAAATTTCGCCCTTATTATTGACTTCTAAGTTAGGAATTTTCTTTACAATATCTTCTAGCTTTTCATCTCCTGCTGCGCTAAAATCTTCTGCATTAAACGAAAGTGTATCATTATTTTGTGTAATGGGTGAACTATCTACTATTTCTACTTGCTTGAGGGCTTGCACATCTTCCTCTAAAAAAATATCAAACTCTAATTTCTTTTTATCAATAGTAATAATTTGGCTATTAGTAATATAACCTACACTTCTCGTTTCTAAAAGATACGTTCCAAAAGTAGTGGTAATATTGAACTTTCCATCTGCATCTGCCGAACTAAAAGCCACCAAAGAAGAATCTATTTTGTTTCGCAAGATTACTTGAGCAAAAGGTACAGTTTCTTCTGTTTCTTTGACTATTGCTTTTCCTTCAAATGTAGCTGTTTGTGCCATCAAAATAGAAGAGCAAAATAAAAAAAGAATAAATAAGAGGTATTTTTTCATAAAAAAATAGGGCTTTCGCAAATCCTTTTTTAGACAAAATATTGTTTTGTTTTTTTTATATC
>DAIUBX010000608.1:0-2051 GCA_036846465.1 Bernardetia sp. | reverse complement strand
TAGTTTAATGAAATTAATAAACATAAATTTATCAATTAGTTATAAATTAAAAAAATACATCCGTTGCTCGTGTCTCCACGAGCGAAATAGATACTAAAAAATGAAAAACATACTAAATCACTTATACGAACACCACACCATTACAAGAGAAGAAGCAAAAAATCTCTTATTACAAATGGCAAATGGAGAATATAATCAACTTCAAATTGCGTCTTTTTTGACGGTTTTTAATATGCGAAGTATTACTGTTGATGAGCTTTTGGGTTTTCGTGATGCGATGCTAGAAACGTGTTTGCGTGTAGATTTATCGGCTTATGATGCGATAGATTTGTGTGGAACAGGTGGCGATGGCAAAAATACCTTTAATATTTCGACGCTTACTTCTTTTGTTGTTGCTGGTGCAGGTGTGAAGGTTGCCAAACATGGAAATTATGGTGTTTCTTCGCCTTGTGGTTCGTCAAATGTATTGGAACATTTGGGAATTATTTTTACAACAAATGAATCTGTTTTACAAAGACAAATTGAGGAAGTAAATATTTGTTTTTTACACGCACCACTTTTTCATCCTGCTGCGAAGGCTGTTGCACCTGTTCGTTTGCGTTTGGGTACAAAAACATTTTTCAATATGTTAGGGCCGATGGTAAATCCTGCTTTTGTAAAACGTCAGATGATTGGGGTTTTTAGTTTGGAATTGGCTCGTTTGTATGCTTATTTGTACCAAAAACAAGAAAATTCACAGTTTTCGATTGTGCATTCTTTGGCTGGATATGATGAAATTTCGCTTACTTCTCCTTTCAAAATGATTACCAATGAAGGCGAATTTATTCTTTCTCCAAAAGATTTGGGAACGGAAATTTTACAACCGAATCAAATTGAAGGAGGAACAACAATAAAAGAAGCTGCTGATGTATTTTTAAGTATTTTGAAAAACAAAGCAACGGAAGCTCAAAAAGGAGTCGTTTTAGTTAATTCAACGATTGCTCTTCAAACGGCTTTCAGAAAAACGAATAAAGAACTTTCTTTTGAAGATGCAAAAGCAATGGCAAATGAATCTTTAGAAAGTGGAAAAGCCTTTGAGTCTTTACAGAAATTAGTAAAACTTTCCGTAGCCGACAGTTTCCAACTCTCGTAAACTACAGGTATTTTATCAAAATTAGAACTTTCAAAATTTGATTTACCTTGTATTTTGTTTAAGTCTGTACCGAAGGTCTGACTTAAATAAAATAAGCCTTTTAAAATTGGAAATGCTTATTTTCATTTGGTCAGACTTACAGTACAGACCAAATAAAAATAGAAAATCTATAAAGAACCAAAATAAAAATCTATAAAGTTACAGTATTGATTACTGATAACTGATAACTGAAAAATATGCTAGAAAAAATAATCCTTCACAAACAAAAAGAAGTTGCTTTACTCAAAAAAGAAATTTCTATTGAAAGTCTAAAACAACAACCATTTTTTAGTAGAAAAACCATTTCTTTCAAAAATTCCATTAAAAACGGTTCTGGAATTATTGCCGAATTTAAACGAAAATCTCCATCAAAAGGAATAATTAATGATTCTGTCGATGTGATAGAAATTACACAAGGTTATGCCTCTGCTGGAGCTTCTGCGCTTTCAGTTCTGACAGATACAGAGTTTTTTGGTGGACAAATAAGTGATTTAGAAATTGCTCGTTCTTACAATGAAATTCCTATTTTGAGAAAAGATTTTATGATAGATGAATTTCAAATTTATCGTGCAAAAGCAAGTGGTGCAGATTTAATTTTGCTTATTGCTGCTGTTCTTTCTCCTAAAAGATGCTTAGAACTTGCCGAAAAAGCAAAAGAACTGGGTTTGGAGATTTTGTTAGAAATTCATGCGAGAGAAGAGCTAGAACAGGTCAAAGAAATTGCTCACATCGTCGATGCTGTCGGTGTAAATAATAGAAATCTAAAAACATTTACTGTTGATATTGAGGAATCAATGCGACTTTTTGATGAAATTCAAGCTATAAAAAGTACAACTCAAAATGATTTTGTAATAATTTCTGAAAGTGGTCTGTCTGATAT
>DAIUBX010000607.1:0-2080 GCA_036846465.1 Bernardetia sp. | reverse complement strand
GGATTAAATGTGAATTTTTGTTAAAAAAATATTTATCTCTGTCAAGCGTCGACGTTTGACAGAGATAAATATTTTTTTATGAGACAAGAGGAAAAAGCGATTTCAAAACGTAAAGTTTTTTTTACATAAAGACAACTAAAATTTACTTTTTGTCGTTATTACTTTACAAATTATTTTTCAATCTAACTACAAAAATCTATGAACCTAATCCGTAACAAGTCAAAGAATCAAATGTATAGCTTCATTCTTATTCCTCATGTTTTCAAAAAAATAGGATATGCTGGGTATGCCATTTTCTTTGTTTTATCATTTAGTTGTACTTTTTTCTTTACTGATTATAAAATTTTAGAAAAATTTTTTTTCAGTATTATGCTATTTTTTATGTTAATGATTTCAGTATCTAAAGAAGAAATAGAAGACGAAATGACTGTTCAAATTCGTGCTTATTCCTATTCATCTGCTTTTTTGGTGGCTGTTTTGATTGCTATTTTTCAACCTTTACTTGTTTTATTAGTTGCTCAATTTAAAGAAGTAGGAGAAGTTTATTATGATTTTATCAAAATAAGAAGTTTACTTTGGTTTATGCTTCTTCAACAGATACTTGTATTTGAAAGATTAAGACGTAAACAAAATCAAGAGTAATATAAATTATGAAAAACACCATAAAGGTAGAACGAGCCATTTTGAATATTACACAAGAAGAACTCGCCGAAAAAATAGGTGTTTCTAGGCAGACTATAAGTTCGATAGAAAAAAATAAATATGTTCCTTCTACAGTTTTGGCTCTCAAACTATCTCAATTATTCAAAAAACCAGTCAATGAGATTTTTGAATTAGAGGAAGATGACTAAGGAATGGTAAATTATGAATGAATACAAAATACTGATTATCTCTGTCAAGCTTCGACGCTTGACAGAGGTAAATAATCAATAAAAATGACAGAAAATATAAAGCTAGGACTTAGAGAAAATTGGAAACAGTTTACTATTTTAGTTATCGTCAATGCGTTTGTGGGTGGAATGATTGGAATGGAACGAACCATTTTTCCACAATTTGCAGAGATAGAATTTGGTATTGCTTCAAAAACGGCTATTCTTTCCTTTATTACTGCCTTTGGAATTACAAAAGCCATAGCCAATTATTACACAGGATTACTTGCTAATCATTTTGGACGAAAAAATCTGTTAGTATTCGGTTGGTTATTGGCGATGCCGATTCCGTTTATTTTGATTTATGCGTCAAATTGGAGTTGGGTAATTTTTGCAAATGTACTTTTAGGTGCAAGTCAGGGTTTGACGTGGAGTAGCACCGTAGTAATGAAAATTGACCTTGTAGGCGAAAAAGACAGAGGATTTGCAATGGGTTTGAATGAATTTGCAGGTTATTTTGCTGTCGGAATTGTAGCTTTTTTGACAGGTTATGTAGCTAATAAATACGGTGTAACTCCTTATCCGTTTTATATTGGAATCGTTATTTCTATTGTTGGTTTTGTTTTGACACTAATTTGGGTAAAAGACACACGAGTTTTTGTCAATAAAGAAAGTGCAACTGACAAGACAACGCAATTAGAAAATATATTTTTAGAAACGACTTTCAAAAACAAAACATTGAGTTCTGTAACACAAGCAGGATTAATCAATAATCTGAATGACGGAATGATTTGGGGTTTGCTTCCTATTCTTCTTTTAGCTCTCCAGTATGATACTAAAAATATAGGAATTATTACGGCTATTTATCCAACTGTTTGGGGAATTGGACAACTTTTTACAGGAAAAATGTCTGACCATTACTCTAAAAAATCAATGCTTTTTTGGGGAATGTTTTTACAAGGAATAGCCATTTTATGTATTCCTTATACCACTAATTTTTATATTTTGGCTGCCATTTCTTCTATTTTGGGATTTGGAACGGCATTGGTTTATCCTACTTTTCTTTCTACGATTGCACAAGCTACAAATCCAAAACAACGAGCTGAAAGTATTGGTACGTTTAGACTTTGGAGAGATTTGGGTTATGCCTTTGGTGCTATTATTTCAGGCATAACGGCTGATTTATTTGGTATTGAATACGCTATTTTGTT
>DAIUBX010000606.1:0-2083 GCA_036846465.1 Bernardetia sp. | reverse complement strand
GTAAATTATATTTTTTTTGTTGGCGATATTTCATACACTACATTATTTATTCACACTCTTGGAAAAAGGTTTATCACAACTTCATTTTTTGATAAAATGGAGTTGATTTGTTTTATATACATTGCGTATAGATAAATCATGCAAAAAATTGAAACGATTTACACAATCCTAAACCGATGAAACGTAAAGTAGAAGTAGTCATTATTTCAGATGTGCATTTAGGAACGTATGGCTCACAAGCCCTTCCTCTATTAGATTATTTGAATAGTATCGAACCCAACATAGTTGTTTTGAATGGCGATATTATAGATGGTTGGCAATTTAGTAGAAAATATTTTCCTACTTCTCATGTAGAAGTTGTTAAAAAGATTTTGGACTGGATAAGCAAAGGTGTTCAGCTTTATTATGTTACAGGAAATCACGATGAAATGATGCGAAAATTTGTCGGTTTTAGTGTTTCAAATGCTAAGATTGTAAATAAAGTAGTCTTGAATCTTGATGGAAAATTGGCTTGGATTTTTCATGGAGATGTCTTTGATATTACAATGCAACACTCAAAATGGATTGCCAAAATGGGTGCTGATGGCTATGGTTTTCTGATTTTGCTCAATAAAGCTGTTAATTCTGTTCTCAAAAAAGCAGGAAAAGGGCAACTTTCTCTTTCCAAACAAATCAAAAATAGCGTCAAATCTGCTGTCAAATCTAAAAATAATTTTGAAACTACGGCTGCCGAAATTGCCATTCAAAACGGTTACGATTATGTGATTTGTGGACATATTCATCAACCTATCATCAAAGATATAGAAATAGGAAATGAAAAAGTATGCTATCTCAATTCTGGCGACTGGGTAGAAAATATGACAGCTTTGGAGTACAACGATAAAAAATGGACACTCTACAAACATAAAATTAATGAAAATTTAACAAAAGAAGATTTAAAAACAGTTTCTGAGAATCCATTGACAAACGAATATTTATTTGAACAACTTTTGAAGGAATTTGAATAAATAATTTACAAATCCTAAGGGGCTTCAAGACTCTAAGGGTTTAAAAAAAACAGACTATGAAAAATAATACCACAAAACTAAAATTACTTTATGCTTTACAGGCGACAGGAAACGGACATATTAGTCGTGCTTGTGAACTGATTCCGATTTTCAAAGAATATGCTGAAGTAGATGTTTTGATTAGTGGAACTTCAGCTGAACTTAAATTACCTTTCAAAGTAGATTATAATTTTAAAGGGCTTAGTTTTACTTTTGGAAAAAATGGAGGAATAGATTTTATAGATACTTTCAAAAAAGTAAAATTCAAGCCGTTTTTTAAAGCTCTTACCTCTCTTCCTATCGAAAAATATGATATTATAATTTCTGATTTTGAACCCATTTCAGCGTGGGCATGTAAACTCAAAGGAAAAAAATGTATCGGAATTAGCAATCAAGAAGCGATAAAATTACCCAATATTCCCAAACCAAAACACAGCGATAAATTAGGCGATTTTATCATAAAAAATTATGCACCGACTTCAGAAGGATATGGATTTCATTTTTTGCCGTTAGCCAAAACCGTTTTTCCTCCTTTGGTGCGTTCTGAAGTTCGCAATGCAATTCCTGAAACAAAAGAACATTATACAATTTATCTTCCTGCTTTCGACCAAAAACAGCTTTTGAAGTTTTGTAAACACTTTTTTTATATTAACTGGGAGATTTTTTCTAAACATACCGAAACAGACTACCGAGATGAAAACGCATATATTCGTCCAATTAACAAAGAAAATTTTACAGAAAGTTTACGTACTTGTAAAGGTTTTGTTTGTGGGGCAGGTTTTGAAGCACCAGCAGAAGCACTTTTTTTAGGTAAAAAATTATTGATTATTCCCATGAAAAATCAGTACGAACAGCATTACAACGCAGCAGGATTAGAAGCCGTAGGAGCAACTATTTTAAAGAATATTAAATCTAAAAAATACGAAGAAGTAGAAAAATGGCTCAAAAAAGAAAGCCCAGCACCTATAAAATTTGACTATTCGGCTCACAAACTCGTTCAGACAATTATTCGAAATTATTACGCTACTCAAAAAATT
>DAIUBX010000605.1:0-2085 GCA_036846465.1 Bernardetia sp. | reverse complement strand
TGCAAAGCACTTGCATTTTGGTGTAAAAATTAGATATCTTTAAATATAAAGTAACACGACAAGTTTTTAAATATGAACGGGAAACACGAAAAATTAATGGCCGACCTGCAAAGACTTCTCAACGCGCAGGACTTTAAATCAGAAGACGAGCTTCGTAAATTTATGGACGGTCTTGTAGGGAAACAAATCCCTTCCTTCCCAAAAGAAGCCTTGAGTTTTCAAGAACAAGCACAAGATTTGGTGTTTGCTGCTTACGAACTGACGCCGGCAAAGGCGAAAGCAAATATTGAGAAGGCATTGAAACTCGACCCTGACTGCATAGAAGCCTACGAATTTTTGGGCTCTATGGAGAAGAGTGCCGAAGTGGCAACTGCGTTTTATGAAAAAGGCATTTCTATTGGCAGACGAGTGTTTGGCGGAACATATTTAGAGGAGCATAAAGGTATGTTTTGGGGTTTCCATGAGACCAGACCGTTTATGCGTTGCTTACAACAATACTCTGAATGCCTTTATGAAATAGGAAAAGTCAGAGAGTGCGTAACAGTTTTGGAAGAGATTATTGAACTAAATCCTGATGACAATCAAGGCATTAGAGATCAACTGTTGCTGTATTTAATTGAACTTGACGAGAATAAAAAATTTTTGAAGTATGCTAAAATGTTCGAGGGGGGTAGCAGGGCGTTCCCACTTTTTAATCGTGCGTTATTTGCTTTCAAAACAGAGGGCGAAACAGAAAATGCTAACAAGCAACTTTTAAAAGCATTGAAGCAAAATAAGTTTGTAGCCAAACGCCTTTTATCGAAAAAGCCAATTACAGAGTTAGCAGACCATTACAGTCTTGGCAGCGAAAACGAAGCTGACTATTACGCAAGTTTTGCACAACCTATATGGGCAAAGACAAAAGGGGCGCTAGAATGGTTAAAGAAACACAATAAAAAATCATAACGCTACTAACTGACCAAGAAATAGTTCGGCAACTAAGCGGCGGTTTTGCAAAATGGTAAGTGTAATGCCTCGTACGACAGTTTTGTGCTCCATCCCCGCTGCGGCAAGTACCAAAACGTGAGACAAAATTTTAATAACTACGCGTGTGGCTCGTAAATTTTTGAGTGCTGAATGGCGGAAACTATACTAAAACGCATGAGGTTTGAGAAATTTTGGTCTTGTAAATCATTCAAAATCAAGAAAATCAAATCATGCCAATCCTTAAATCAAGTAAATCTTGGTATAATCATGGCAAATTACGCTATTGATAGCCGTCCAATGCGCTTTCAAGAAACCACTATTTTTGGGCATAAATCAAGTAATTATGTGGCTTATTCAACTACTTGGCCAACCTTACCCTCTCACGTCGCAGACAGATATTGTAAAAAGGATGGGCTATTTTGGCATGTTTGTCTGTGGGTTTATCGTTGTATTTCAGCCCTTCGGTCTGCATAGCAACAGCATAAAAGGACTGCTTTTCGTAGCGGGTATGTATGGGTTGATTACCTTTGGCGCAGGGGTTTTTGTTACATTCATACTCCGAAAATCTTTTCCCACATTTTTCTTCGATAAGCACTGGACCTTAGGAAAAGACCTGTCTATCTCCTCGATAAATATGATCTTTATAGGCTTGTTGAATCTGCTCTATTCTGATTACATTTTTCAGTTCGGACTGAGTTTATTTAGCCTATTGCTCTTTCAATTTTACACCATCGTGGTAGGTATTTTTCCCCTCTTTTTCTTCACCATGATTCAGTTTGGTCGTTTACTGAGGGAAAACACAAAAAACGCTACGGAACTATCCCAAGCATTACCCACCGAAGAACACACACAGCTTCCCACAACCCAGCTAAGAATTAGCTCTACCCTAAAAAACGATGATTTGATAGTAGATATACACCAGTTTATCTATGCAACATCGGCAGATAATTACGTAGAAATTTGGTATTCGGACTCCGGGGCTATCAAACAAAAGCTACTTAGGAATACGCTCACCAATCTCGAAAAAGAGCTTTCACATATAGATAGCTTGGTAAGGTGCCATAGAGCATTCATCGTGAACTTGTATTTTGTAAAAAGCGTCGCCGGAAATGCGCAGGG
>DAIUBX010000604.1:0-2086 GCA_036846465.1 Bernardetia sp. | reverse complement strand
TTTTAGTCAAAATTTCGGCAGGAACAATCTTTAGAAGTGAAGATGAGAGCATTCAAGATTTGATGATTTTAGATGATTATCAATTTGCCATTCAAAAAGGAGCGACCAAACTTCAATCTGTCATGACAGCGTGTATTCAAGCCTCTAATGGTGGCCCTTATAAAAATGCAGTTTATAATTTTGATAGATTAGATACAAAAGGACTTTCAAAAGTTGCTCAAACGATTGCAAAATACGATTATCAAAAAGATTATACAGCACAATATAGTGTTTGGTGCGTTTCGAACAAAAAAGAAACGGCTCAAATTTCTAATCCTAAAAAAGAAGTTTTTGAGAATTTAGCAAGAGCAGTTTGTGAAGCTAAAGGGGAAGATTTTGATAAAATTGACTTCAAAGCACAAGCACAATATATTCCGACCTATACATTCAATGGTTATTTACAAACTTTTTTAGATAAAGACCAAAAAGTAACTATTGAAGTCTATGATGCTCAAAATAAATTTTTCAAAACAATTATAGAAAATTACGACGCAAAAGCAGGTTTTTTTTATCGTTCTTTTCTATTTAGTCAGCAAATAGGAGAAGAAGTTACTTTTAAAGTAAAATTAGTCAGTGAGGATAAAAAAGTTTTGGCAGAACAAGAAGTAAATAAAAGCAGTATTGCTCACAATGAAGACATGAAACTCATCGAAACAGAAAATAAATTTGTCTTTGTTTTAGACGAACCTACAAAACTAAATTTAGCTTTATACGACGACCAAAACCATCTTTTTAAATCTTATTTTACAGATAAAGAATATAACAAAAGCGCACAAACTGTCATAACTATTCGTCATAATGTCTTTATTCCTAAAAGTGGAACATATTTTTTGGTAGCTAAAGATGAAAACGGAAAAGAAGTTGGAAGAGAACGAGTTTATACAGACGGACACAAAATAGAGCGCAAGGAAATGTTAGTACAACGTCATAATTTTGAGGTAAATCTTGTCGATCCAGTTTCAGGAGTAAATCTTGATGTATTTGACCAATATGGAAATAAAGTAGCTAATATTTTAGAAAATAGTGGACTTCATCACGGTTACAGAACCATTCCAACTGTTTTTAAACACTATCTAGGGAAAGGACAAACTTTTTATTTTAGAATGACAGATAGAAATGGCGTTTTGATAAAGGAGGAAATTGTTGCTAATTAGGGGCGAGAGTAGGGGGCGTGGGACGAGTAAAATACAATTCTCACCTCCCATGTATTTCCACGCTTCTCGTCCCCAATCCCTCGTCCCTATCATTTCCCAATCAACTCAAAAATCTCATCTAATTTAGGCAAAAGCACAATTTCAATTCTTCTATTTTCGCTTTTTCCTTCGGCTGTAGCATTACTTGAAATAGGTAAATATTCGCCATGTCCTGCTGCAACGATACTTTGAGGAGCAACTCCATTTTCTACCAAAACTTTTACGACCACAGAGGCACGTAATGCGCTAAGTTGCCAGTTGTCTTTGAAAGGCAGTTCTGCTCCTGTTACGGGCATATTATCAGTGTGTCCTTCCACCCAAATATCAAGCCCAGTAG
Organism: Bernardetia sp.; assembly: GCA_036846465.1. Taxonomy (GTDB): domain Bacteria; phylum Bacteroidota; class Bacteroidia; order Cytophagales; family Bernardetiaceae; genus Bernardetia. The sequence goes on along the minus strand of DAIUBX010000604.1, from coordinate 517 downwards.
CATTGCTTTTGAGTAAAGAAGCTAGTTTTTGAAGTGCTTGTTTTCCTTCCGAATTAATATCAATACTTGCTGTTTCAAATAAAAGTTTGTTAGAGAGTGAAATATACAAACGTCCTGATTTTTCTTTTACTGAAAAAGATTCTTTGTTGAGTGAACTAAAAGCCGTTTTGATAGACTTTTGTAATTCATTGGATTGTCTTTGACGTTGGTATTGTTTGTTTCTTAATGTAGAAATGTTTTTTTCTTTATTTACAATTTCGCCTTCTTTTCTTGTCAATTCTCTTTCTTTTTCTTGTAATTCTTTATTCAATAAATTATTTTTATCAACTGTTTTTTTAGCTAATTTTTGAAGGCTATCTAACTGATAATCTTTTGTTTGCAAAGAAAAAATAACCTCTTTCAAAGAATCCGAACTTAGAAGTAATAATTTTTGAGCTTCATAAAATTGTCTTTTTATGCGTTCGTTTTCTTGTTCTTTTTTTTCTACTTCGGCTACTTTGGCTTTGTATTTTTTCGG
>DAIUBX010000603.1:1770-2091 GCA_036846465.1 Bernardetia sp. | reverse complement strand
TTCAAAAGTCCTTCAAAATTATTTAAAATATCTTCTTGTGAAACAAACGACATTTCGCAGTCAATTTGAGTAAATTCTGGCTGACGGTCTGCTCTCAAATCTTCATCTCTAAAACAACGAACAATTTGAAAATATTTATCATATCCAGCCACCATCAAAATCTGCTTAAAAGTCTGTGGACTTTGTGGTAACGCATAAAATTCCCCCGGATGCATACGACTAGGAACTACAAAATCTCGTGCGCCTTCTGGCGTAGATTTTATCAAAAATGGCGTTTCAATTTCCATAAAATCTTTTGCGTCCAAATATCTACGCATTGCT
>DAIUBX010000603.1:0-1760 GCA_036846465.1 Bernardetia sp. | reverse complement strand
CGCCTCCGTCTGTTTCGTCTTCCACCAAAAACGGAGGAACTTTTGATCCATTCAAAACTTCCAAATTCGTAATTTTGAGTTCGACTTCTCCTGTTGGAATATCTAGGTTTTTAGAAGTTCTTTCAATCAGTTTTCCTGTTGCTTTGATGACACATTCTCTACCTAATTGCGTTCTGACAAGTTCTAAAAGTGTTGGGTCAGTTGTGTCTTCTTCCAAGAAAAGTTGCGTAATTCCGTATCTATCACGAAGGTCAATCCAAAGGAGTTTTCCTTTATCACGAATACGACGTACCCAACCACAAAGGATAATTTCTTGACTGTTTTCTTCATTTTTTTCTACATCAGAAAGACGAAGTTCTCCACAAGTATGCGTTCTTAACATAAATCTATTTTTAATTTTATATCTTTTTTTACGCACCTTAAAAGGTACGGTACAAAATATTCGCACACTAAAGTGTACGCTACATTTGTATATTTTGCAAAGATAAAGTTTTTTTGTTACTTCATATATTTTTTAATTTCTGTTTCATAATCTACTGGATTTATTTGTATGGGCTTGTCTGTTCCATTGAATAAAACAATTTTCCACGCACTTTGAGACAAATCCACTTCAAAATCTTCGTTTTTAGCCGTTTTAAACTGTAATTTTCCTTCTGCTTCTGTATCTAAAATAGTAATTTCAAAAGAATCTAAATGCTCTCTTGCTAAATCCAAGTAATTCATATTATCATTTAATATGATATTGTAATTCTCTTCATCCGTTTTTTGCAGCTCTTCTATCATTCCAACAGTAGGCATAACAAAAATAACATGAGGTTTAGAGATAATTTCATTTGTTAGCTTGTCTCTTTCTACAAAAAAAGAACTGAAAAGAATGCTAACAAAAAATAGAGGTAGGATTATTTTTTTCATTACGGTTTATTTAAGAGGATTAGGATTTTTTTTATTACTACTTTTACCAACGAGTAGAATAGTAGTATCGAAGCATACGTTTTTTTAAGAAATGAGTTTAGTAAATTTGAAATGAGTTTCAGCAAAAGCATTTTTTTTATAAAAATCATGACTTTGCTCTCGCTTTTTATTGGCTGTAACCTCTAAAAGTATCGTTTCAGTTGTGTTTTCTAAAAGTAGTTGCTCTAAAAAATTAATCAATTTTGTTCCTATGTTATTTCCTCTATTTTCTGACGTAATTACTAATTCTTGAATTTCATAAACGATTGATAAATGATGCAGTAAAGGCTGTCCATGACAACTCAAAAAACCAATTACTTTTTCCTCATATTCTGCCACTAGATAAATAATAGTAGGGTTTTGAAGATTTGTAAGATAAAACTTTTCAAAAATAGAATACTCAAAAACAGTGTTTTCTAATTGACAAATCAAGTCATAAATAATTAGCCTATCATTTTCTGTCGCTCTTCGAATTTCAATTTTATCAGATAGAGATGTCTTTTGCATTTTTTATATTTGTAAAATGATTTAGCTTAAATTAGATATTTTAGCCGTTCAATAAAATAAATTGAATCAAAAATACTCAAATTATTATTGTATATTTGCAGTCAATTTTCAAAAAATAATTTACAATTTAGTAACTGATTTTTTGGTAAAAAAAATTTTAGATTGTAAACCTAATCTATGAATTACATTCGTAATTGACTTTGTCGCTTTGGCAGGTCGTAATTTTTAATTCATAATTGTTTTTTATTCAATATGGTAGATAAATTAGAAGAAATCAAAAAACGTTTTCATACTGTTCGTGA
>DAIUBX010000602.1:0-2115 GCA_036846465.1 Bernardetia sp. | reverse complement strand
TTTTTAAAAATCCAAAAATTGAGCTTAAATAAAAGTGTACGGTTTTAAATCCATTAATTATTCTTTCCTAATAAAACTAATTTTATTCGTATGGCTGGAAGTTATCAAGTAGATCGTGTCGAAAACCCAAAAGGCAACTACATTAAAGTAGAAATGAAAGGTTTTTTGGTACTAGAAAAGTATGAACCTTGTTGGTTAGAAGTACTAGATTTGATAGGAAAACATCAAATCAATAAACTTTTGGTTGATATGAGCCAAAGTAAGGTAATTGCAGAAGAAAACCGAGATTGGCTAAAAGAAAATTATTTTCCGAAAGCCTATCAAATTGCAGAGACCAAATTTTTTAAAGTAGCTCGTGTTGTGGCAGAAGATATTTACAATCAAATGTCTCTAAAACAGCTTGATACGATGAGAAATGAAGGGAATTATCCAGAAGAATCTAAGAACTTCAAGACAGAAGAAGAAGCTCTAAACTGGTTACTTGCCTAAAGATTTAGACACTTGGAATCAAGAAAACAAAAAACTCTTTTAAACCTTATAAAATTCCCTTATGCTTATAATAAGATAATTTTATAAGGTTTTTTAGTGGTACTATTAAAATCTATTTTGATTTGAATTTAGACAGAATTTTATGAATACAGCTCTTTTTATTGCTCGTCGTTACTTTTTTGCCAAGAAAAAACGAAATTTTATCAATCTTCTGACCTTTATGTCTATGATTGGTGTAGCTATCGGAACGGCTGCTCTTATTATTGTACTCTCTGTTTTTAATGGGTTAGAAAACCTAACACGAAAACTTCATACAGCCTACAATGCAGAACTCAAAATTTCGGCTAGAGAAGGAAAATCATTTCTCTTGAATGATTCCTTACTGACAACCATAAAAAGCGTAGAAGGTGTCAAAACGGTTACAGAAGTGATTGAGGATAATGCGCTGATTCAGTATAAAGGAACACGAATGGCTGTCCATTTGAAAGGGGTAACTGATAATTTTTCAGAGCAATATCAACTCAAAGACCAAATCATTGATGGAAAATTTAAGATAAAAGAAGGAAATTTGGATTTTGCACTTTTGGGATATGGAGTCTATACGATGCTTTCTGTGGCTATGAATGATGAAGTCACGCCTTTACAAGTTTGGTATCCCAAAAAAGGAGTAAAGAACATTTCGCCTACCAATCCATTAAATGCTTTTAATCAAGAAGTCATCATGACAGGTGGAGTGCTTTTTATTGAACAGCAATTTGACCAAAATCATGTCATTGTTCCTCTTTCTTTTGCCCAAAAACTCACAGATTATGGGAAAAACAGAACTTCTTTAGAAATCAAAGTCAAAGAAGGATTTTCAATAAATAAAGTGCAAAGACAATTAAAACGAGAGTTAGAAGATAAATCTGGACTTTTAGTGAAAAATGCCAAAACAGAAACAGATGGAAAATTTAAAGGAAAATTTGTAGTAGAAAATGCTGAAGAACAACAAGCAAGTATTTTGAGAGCTTTTAAGATAGAACGTTTTTTTGCTTATATCGCCTTTTCGTTTGTACTTGCATTGGCTAGTTTTAATATTTTCTTCTCTTTGGCAATGCTTGCAGTAGAAAAACGCTATGATATTTCGCTTCTCTTTTCAATCGGTGGTTCGAAATCTATGATTCGAAAGATTTTCTATTTTGAAGGTTCTATTATTGCTTTTATTGGTGCGATAGTAGGAATTATTTTGAGCGTTTCGATGATTTTGGCGCAACAGCAATGGGGTTTTGTTCCTCTAGGAAATGGAAATTCGATTGTAGAATCATATCCTGTTGAGTTGGAATATTTAGATATTCTTTGGGTTTGTGTTACTGTAGTTGTGGTTACTATTTTGGCTTCTTTTGTTCCTGCTCGTAATGCTTCTCATACTTCAATTACGGCTAATTTATTGAAATAAATTTTTGTTGGTGAAAACAAAGATTGGTTATCTGACAATTTTTGTGATAAAAATCTACCATTTTCCACAAAAATTGTCAGACAACCCAAAGATTTTATTATGAAAATACTTTTATTTGAAAAAAAATTGTGAGGTATTTTCAAGTAAATTTAAAAAAATTACTTAGAAAATTTTACCCTCTTGTATTTGGG
>DAIUBX010000601.1:0-2116 GCA_036846465.1 Bernardetia sp. | reverse complement strand
AATGTTTTAGATAAATTATTTTACCATTGCTCGTGTCCTCACGAGCGATATTTTTATGCAACTAAAACTCCTCTTCTTCTTTAATCGTTTTCTGCAAATCGTATTTTTTCCACCATTCTTGAAAGACAATAAATGCCCAAACGTGATTTTGGTCGTAATCTGTTCCTTGCTTTACTTTTTGCTTTAAATTTTCTGTATAAACAGGACTAAAAATTCCTTGTTCTTGGATAAAATCTCTATCCAAAGACTGCTCAACAAGTGGTTTTAAAAGTGTTTGAAAGCCTTTTGCTAAGGGAACATCAAAGCCATGTTTAGAACGATTGTAAAGTTCGGCAGGAAGAATAGTTTTGAAAGCGTCTTGAAGAATTCGTTTTTTTATTGTTGGATTGATTTTATAATTTTCTCCAATCTGAAAAGCAAAGTTTACCAAATTATAATCCAAAAACGGAACACGAACTTCAAGCGCATGAGCCATCGAAAACTGGTCAGCTTTATGAAGCATATCGTTTGGTAAAAGCAAATTCATATCAGCATACAACATTTCATTTATGTCCCTTTTTTGAGTTTCAGAAATGAATTTTGTGTACTCATTTTTACGATTTTGGAATTTGTTATCTTCATTAGATAAATCAAAAACATCACTTTGAAAAATATTTTGAACGTTTTGTTCATCAATAAAACTACTCAAAAACCAATAGCGTTCTTGTTTGGATAACCCAGCAGCCTTTGAAAAACGGTGTAATTGCCTGAATTTATTGCCCCAAAATGAATTTCTTGATTTTGGTAATTTTTCTAAAATTCCTAAGTTATTTTTTATTAGATTTTCTTTCCAACCTGCATTTCTGACTTTATATTCTCCTAAATATTTGTTGTAACCTGCAAAAAGCTCATCGCCTCCATCTCCCGAAAGAGCCACAGAAGCTGTTTGTTTGGTGTGTTTGCTCAAAACATAAAATGGAATAGCCGAAGAATCTGCAAAAGGTTCGCTCAAAAACGGCAACATTTCAAAAACAGCCTCAAAAATATCACTATTCGAAAGCGTAAAGACGGTATGATTGGTATTGAATTTTTTAGCAACAAGATTGGCATAACTTGTTTCATCAAAAAGAGGTTCGTCTTTATAACCAATCGAAAACGTATTGAGGTGTTTGGTATGACGAGTAGCTAGAGCAACAATAGCCGAAGAATCCGTACCACCACTCAAAAAAGCACCCAAAGGAACATCAGAAATAAGACGTAACTTGACCGATTGCTCCAATAATCTAACTAATTCTTGTTGAGCATCTTGATAGGAAATAGAAGAGTAATTTTGAGTTTCATAATTTTTTGGAATTTCGTAATAGCGTTCTAACTGAACTTCTTTTTTCTTGATTTTGAGATAATGTCCAGCAGGAAGTTTATAAACATTTTCAAAAATTGTGTGAGGCGCAGGAATATAATGTAGCGAAAAATAAAGTCGAACACTTGCCCAGTCTATCTTTTTGGGAAAACGATACGCTAGTAAAGATGACATTTCAGAAGAAAAAACAAATTTATCATCATCATGATAATACAAAAGTGGTTTTATTCCAATTCTGTCCCGAGCTATAAAAATAGATTGTTCTTGATTGTCATAAACAGCAAAAGCAAAAAAACCATTGAGTTTTTCTAAGCATTTTTCTTTGAAACGGATATAAAGTTGCAATAAAACTTCGGTATCACTTTCGGTATCAAATTCTAAATCACTCAAAAACTCCTTTCGAAGTTCTTTGAAATTATAAATTTCTCCATTAAAAACTATCGTATAACGCTCATCTTTGCTACTCATCGGTTGAGTTGCAGCCGAAGACAAATCTAAAATAGACAAACGACGATGCCCTAAACCCACAAAAAAATCATTGTATAAGCGTTGTGCATCTTGTCCACGATGTTCTAGGCGTTCAGTTGCTTCCTGCAAACGCACAAGCGAAAAACGACCAATTTCATTAAAAGCAAAAATTCCTGTTATTCCACACATTTTTTTACAGTTATCAGTTATCAGTTACCAGTAATCAGTTAATTTGTAGAGTTTAATTCTGATTTAAATATCTGATTATCAACAATTTAATCCTTTTACTCATTGCAAAAGGTATCCTAA
>DAIUBX010000600.1:476-2119 GCA_036846465.1 Bernardetia sp. | reverse complement strand
GAATAAAGAAGAAAAGGTATCTCGTAGAAGACCACGTTCGAATGTGCGTCCTCCAATAGATTTGGATTTGAAAAACGTAAATCCTCGTCGTCGTTATAATAATACAAAGAAAAAATAGATTATTTTTCTTTTTTTAGACAATCAAAAAGCCTTTTCAAAAATTAATTTGAAAAGGCTTTTTTGTTTTTTATGTTGTTTTAATTCCCATTTCCTAAAACCTACTTCATAAAACTCAAACTACGTTCTACAAAACTAGAAAGAGCTTTTCCTTCTAAAAGATTTTGAGAAAGAAGAGATAAATCATAAGCCTGTTGAGCGATTTGCTTTTGTGTTTCTTCGTCTTTTGTATCCAAAATTTTCTGTATTAAAGAATGATTTGCATTTACGATAACATTGTACTGATCAGGCAGATTCATTCCGTACATTCCTCCTCCTCCAGACATCGCCATTTCTTTCATACGACGCATAAACTCTGAAAGTGTAAGTGTTATAGGCATTTCATCGGTTGGCATTGCTTGAACTTGAACAGTATGATTTTCAGTAACGATTTTTTCAAAAATCTCTTTTACTTTCGTTTGGTCTGCTTCTGACAAAACAGCTTCTAAAACTTCATCTTTTGCAATAATTTTGTCTGCTGTATCAGAATCAATTCTACGAATAGAAACATTTTCTAATTTGCCTTCCAAACGCTGAATCAAATGAGAATCAATAATTGAATCCATTACCAAAACATCATAACCTCGTTTTTGAGCCGAAGAAATAAATGTATGTTGTTTTTTTACATCGGCTGCATACAACCAAACTTTTTTACCGTCTTTGTCAGTTTGATTAACTGCGATTTTTTCGTTGTATTCGTCAAATGTAAACGTTTTTCCATCTACATTTTTTACTAATGCAAATTTCTCTGCTTTCTCTAAAAATTTCTCATCGGTTATCATTCCGAATTTCACAAAAAGACCTATATCGTCCCATTTGTTTGCATAACCTTCACGGTCATTTTTGAAAAGTTCTTGTAACTTATCAGCTACTTTTTTAGTGATATAACTGCTGATGCGTTTTACATTTCCGTCTGCTTGTAAATAACTTCTCGAAACATTCAAAGGAATATCTGGAGAATCAATTACACCATGTAAAAGTGTCAAAAATTCGGGTACGATTTCTTTTACTTCATCGGTAATAAATACTTGACGGCTATAAAGTTGAATTTTATCTTTTGAAGCTGTAAGTTCTTGTTTTACTTTAGGAAAATACAAAATTCCTGTCAGTTCAAACGGATAATCTACATTCAAATGAATCCAAAATAATGGGTCTTCGCCATACGAATTTGGATATAATTTTCTATAAAAAGTCAAATAATCTTCGTCTTTTAATTCAGAAGGCGATTTTGTCCAGAGTGGTTCTGTATCATTGATTTGTTTGTCTTCAAATTCAATCGGAATTGGTAAAAACTTAGCGTATTTATCCAAAATTCCTTTCAAACGATAGCTATCCAAAAATTCCTCTGAATCTTCTGCAATATGAAGAATAATTTGAGTTCCTCGTTCTGCTTTAGTAGTCGCTTCTAACTCAAAAGAAGTCGAACCTTCACATTGCCAATGTGCTGCTTCGTCTTCTTTTGCAGAAAAAGCACGAGAAATAATCTC
>DAIUBX010000600.1:0-466 GCA_036846465.1 Bernardetia sp. | reverse complement strand
AAACCATAAAAGCAGAATAAAAACCTAAGCCAAAATGTCCGATTATTTGCTTGTTGTTTGGAGCATCTTTGTATTTTTCTACAAACTCTGCTGCACCTGAAAAAGCAATTTGATTGATATATTTTTTGATGTCTTCGGCAGTCATACCGATTCCGTTATCACTTACCGTAATGGTTTTGGCTTCTTTATCAAAAGAAACTTTTACTTTCAAATCTCCTATTGGACTTGTTGCTTCTTTTTCAAAATCAGCCGAAGAAGATAAGTGTTTTAGCTTTTGAGTAGCATCTACGGCATTGGCTACAAGTTCTCTTAAAAATATTTCGTGATCAGAATAGAGAAACTTCTTAATGATTGGAAAAATATTTTCCGTATTTACTGATAAATTACCTTGTTCTACGCTCATAATTTTAGTGTTAGTATATGTAGTCGACAGCTTCCAAGCTGTCGTAAATATGTTGGGACTTTT
>DAIUBX010000599.1:0-2124 GCA_036846465.1 Bernardetia sp. | reverse complement strand
ATAAATTTGAATACCAAAAATAATAGACAAAAAATTGTGTACGGTTTTAAAATTTACCACTAATAACTTATTACTTACAACTATTATACGCTCATTTCCAATTCTTTATACAAAGGAAAATCTTTCATCCAGTTATTTACTTCTGCACGAACATCAGCAATTACTTTTTCATCATCAGCATTCATCAAAACTTTATCAATTAGTGCTACAATACGTTCCATATCACTTTCCATCATTCCACGAGTAGTAATGGCTGCTGTTCCGACACGAATTCCTGAAGTAACAAAAGGAGATTTGTCATCAAAAGGAACCATATTTTTGTTGAGTGTAATATCAGCTTCTACCAAAACAGTTTCAGCTTTTTTGCCTGTAATATCTTTATTACGAAGGTCGATGAGCATCAAATGATTATCTGTTCCACCAGAAATAATTTTGTAACCTCTATCTACAAATGCTTTTGCCATTGCTTGAGCATTTTTTGCAACTTGTTTGATATACGCTTTAAATTCTGGTTTGAGAGCTTCGCCAAATGCAACTGCTTTTCCTGCAATTACGTGTTCTAAAGGTCCTCCTTGCGTTCCAGGGAAAACTCCTGAATCCAATAAAGACGACATCATTCTCAAATTTCCTTTAGGGTCTTTCAATCCAAAAGGATTTTCAAAATCTTTACCCATCATAATAATTCCACCTCTTGCTCCACGCAACGTTTTGTGTGTGGTAGAAGTTACGATATGACAATGAGGCAACGGATTAGCCAAAATTCCACCTGCAATAAGTCCAGCAGGGTGAGCAATATCAGCCAAAAGCAATGCACCAACACTATCAGCAATTTTACGCAAACGAGCATAATCCCACTCACGAGAATAAGCAGAAGCACCACAAATTAATAATTTTGGCTGAACTTCTTTTGCTTTTTGTTCTACTTTGTCCCAGTCAATAAGTCCTGTTTCTTCTTCTACTCCATAAAATGAAGGTTGATATAATTTTCCAGAAAAATTAACTGTTGAACCGTGTGTCAGGTGTCCACCATGTGAAAGGTCAAATCCTAAAATCTTGTCGCCAGCATTCAAAACAGCTAACATAACGGCTGCGTTTGCTTGTGCGCCAGAGTGAGGTTGTACGTTTGCCCATTCAGCACCGAAAAGTTCTTTCAAACGGTCGATAGCTAATTGTTCTACTTGGTCGACAATTTGACAACCACCATAATATCTTTTTCCTGGTAATCCTTCGGCATATTTATTTGTCAAAACACTTCCCATTGCTTCCATTACTTGAGGCGAAACAAAGTTTTCAGAAGCAATTAGTTCGATGCCATGTTCTTGTCTTTGACGTTCTTGTTCTATTAAATCAAAAATTTTAGTATCTCGTTGCATAGTATTTTGAGTTTTTTTGAAGATTTAAAGGTATAATTTACATTTTTCAAAAATACGCAAAATTTAGGGCATTATTAATTTTGGGACTATAATTTTTGTTATGATTTTTCTTCTTCTATTTCGTTTTGTTCTTCTTGATTTTCATTTTGCTCAAAACCTACTTTTCTGTAAATTCTATCCATTTCTATTTTACAATCTCCAATTTTTACTTCTTTATCATTTTCATCGTAGATTTTTGTTCTTATTTCCCCTTTTTTGTTTTTGGTATAAATGATAATTAATTTTTCTTCGCTACTCACAATCACATATTCTTTCAAACTTTTGAGTTCTAAATAACATTTCATTTTTTTGCCTAAATCACGTCCTGCTGTTTGTTTGTCTGTTACTTCTACAATAGTTTGTGGATTAGTGAGCGAATCTAACCCATTTTTTATTTTTTTTCTAATTTCTGGTTTTCCAAAAACGATACTTATGTCTGGGTAAAAATAACTCTTATATTTTGGCAAATGAACTAACAAAGTGCGTAAAAAAATTTGTCTTTCTTCAATCTTATCTTGATATAATTCAAAAAACAAATTCATTACAATATCATTATGAATAAGGGATTTTTGAGAAAAAAGAGTAACTCGCCCTGCCTCATATTCACTTCTGATTTCGGCTGAGGCTTCTCTTATAAGAAACTCCTCCTCTGATAGAATTTTGTTTGTACGAAACCTTTCAAAATCGTTTTCTAAATCTTCTTCTGTAATTG
>DAIUBX010000598.1:0-2137 GCA_036846465.1 Bernardetia sp. | reverse complement strand
GGCAAACGGTCTTCTTGTGGAATATTTCTATCATCAAAATATTTCTCCACAGCAAAAAGTGCAGCCTTACAGTTTAAGGTATCAAAAACGGTTTCTATCAAAATCAAATCTACTCCACCATCAACTAATCCACGCATTTGTTCGTAATAGGCTTCTACTAAATCATCAAACGTAACAGCTCTATAAGCTGGGTCGTTTACGTCAGGTGAAATAGATGCCGTTCTGTTGGTTGGTCCCATTGCACCAGCTACAAAACGAGGTTTTGTTTCGTGTGTAAGTCCTCCAAATTCTTGTGCTGCTTCTTTGGCTAATTTTGCCGATTCGTAGTTGAGTTCATACGCTAATGCTTCCATTCCATAATCAGCCATAGCGATGGAAGTAGCACTAAATGTATTGGTTTCGACGATATCCGAACCTGCTTCAAAGTATTTTCTATGAATTTCTTTGATAATTTGAGGTTGCGTAATCGACAAAAGGTCGTTATTTCCTTTTACGTCTTGTTTCCAATCTTTGAAACGCTCACTTCTAAAATCTTCTTCAGTAAGTGTATGGCGTTGAATCATCGTTCCCATTGCACCGTCCAAAATTACGATTCGTTCTTGGAGTTGTTTGGTGATGAGTTGATGTATATTTATGGTGGTTTCTGTATTCATATCTTGAGTATGTATGTCGCTCGTGAGGACACGAGCGACATATTTAAAACTGGTTGCTACATTTTTAAGACTGTAAAATTACAAAATTCCTAAGGTAATTCATTGTTAATCAAAAGTGTTTTTATTGATTGTATCAATTCAAATTGTAAAAAAAATACTTGCTGAGTTAGCAAGTATTTTTTGTAAAGTCTACTAATTTAAAGACTCTTCATCTAAAATAAACTCTTGACCTTCATTCTCTGACCAAGTTATATTTAATTGGTCTTCTATCATTCCGAAGCCTACTTCTTCAGATAAGTTTGGAAACTTCATCTTCCCTACATGACCCGAAACTTCTTCACCCTCTTTATACTCTTGGCTAAGAATGGTAAGCTTGACTTTCTTTTCGTCTTGCACATTCCAGTACCACATCTCAAGAATTTCAAAGGTTTCTATATTTGTTTTTACAGATATCCATTCGCTGACCATATTAGGACGATAGCCATCGGAACGATAAACTGCCGTAGTACTTTCAACTTCCTTTGCTTGGTCTGTTTCAGAAGTGGTATTTTGTGTAGTGCTTTCTGTGATTAGGCTATCAGAAGCAGTTGCAGTTTCTTGGGTAGAAGAAGTCGAAACTTGACAAGAAAAACACATAAAGGCTACAAAAACAAGTGATTGTAATGAAAAAATAGTTTGTTTCATTTTGAAATTTTAATTAAGATAAAAATATAAAATTTACGTATTAGTATTTTTTTTGTATAAACAATTTTTTTACAAAGAAACAGCTTTTGCAGGATTTCCTAAAACGGTTTCATTTGCTTTCACATTTGCCATGACGACACTTCCTGCTCCAATTCTTGCTCCTTTTCCTATCGTAATTCCTGCAATAATAGTTACACCATTTCCTACAAAAACTTCTTCTCCTATTTTGACTTGCGAACCAATAGTCGAACCAATTCCGATTTGAGTAAAATTTCCAATTTCTACTTCATAATCTAAGGTCGAATTTGCATTTATTATACAACTTGTTCCGATTTGTACATCTGCACCTATCATTGTTCCCATTCCTATCAATGTCCCGTAACCCATTGTAGAGTCATCAGCAACATGAGCTGTTGAATGAATCGCAACAGCAGGATATTTTTTTCTTTGTTTGTGTATTTTTTTGATAAGTCTTTTTCTGTCTGTATTATTTTCTACGGCTACAAAATAATCACATTTGTCATTGATAAGACTTAACATATCGTCATCTTCAGGCGTTCCCATGACAGAAACATGGTTGATTTCATTAGGCAATGAAACTGTATCAGAAATAGCAATTTCTTCTTTATAGTCTTCATCAAGAAAACAATAAATAATGTTATCTGTACTTTGCAAAACCTCCAAAGCCACTTTTCCAAGCCCTTTTGCACCAATAATAATGAGAGGAAGAACAGGTGGAAGCTCGTTAGAATCAATAGGAAGAGAATGAATAGAATCCATAAAAAATAAAATGAGTTTTT
>DAIUBX010000597.1:0-2142 GCA_036846465.1 Bernardetia sp. | reverse complement strand
GTCATTTACTTGCCCTACTTTTAGAGTAGGGTCTTCTTTTCCTGTGATTTTGGCAAAGAAACGAGCTATATCATCTTTAAGACTTCCACTACCAACAACCCCCAAACGATACTGTTTGCTTATGTTGGTTGCTTTAATAACAATATTACTCATTTAAAAAATAGAATAGTTTAGGAAAAATTGACACGTCTGTTTGTTAAACAAAACACAAATATAGTTTTTTTCATGGAACTATTTATAAAAAATTTAGAATAGATTGTTTCCAAATATTAGGTTCTGCCATGACATATGATTCGTGTCCTGCATTTATCCAAACTAACTCTTTTTTGTCTTTTTGTGTAGCCAAGTTTTTATAGATATTTTCTATCTCCCAGTTTTTTACTCGTGCGTCGTTTTTTCCTCCCATTAGTAAAGTGGGAATAGTTACTTTTTTGGAATAATTTTGAGGATTATGCGTAAATGCCCAAAAACCATGTTGTAGCCCTCCCCAAAACATAAGCCATTCTGCCAAACCCTTCGAAGGAACTCCCATTACTTCAAAACGACCTTTTACGGTTTGTTTCATTGTAGCAAAGGGACATTCTAAAATCAATTTATCAACTTTTAAATCATAAATTGCTATCGCTCTCAAAATTGAAGCTGCACCCATTGATGAGCCATACAAAATTAGGGTTGAGGTTTTGTATTGTTTTTTTATATAATCAAAAGTAGCTTTTACGTCATCTGCTTCGTGATAACCCAATGAAATTTCCTTTCCTTCCGAACCTCCATGACCAACAAAATCAACCAATAGAGTAGAATAACCAATTTGTCTAAAATAATCAGCCTCTAATTCGTAAGAAGATTTACAGCCTCCATACCCATGAAAAAGAATGACTGTTCCTTTTGAGTTTTCAACTTTATCATACCAACATTCCAACTTATATTTATTATTTCTTGTCGGAATAAAAATAGTTTTTCTTTTAAAAGTGGTATAAGGCGAAAGTATGTTTTCTGATTTGGGTAAAGAAATTCCACCTAAAAGAATTTTGAGTTTTTGAGTAAAAGATAGACTCTCAGGCGCAAGGGAACGTTCTTTTCCCTCTGTAACATGCGTAAAATGATAGGCGTGTTTGTAAACCATCACATTGGCAGCTACAAAACCTCCCAATACCGTCCAAAAAATTGTTTTTTTTGTGTTTTTATTCATAAAAATTATATCGCAATTTATTTTTCAACTTAGGAATAAGAATTAAATAAATTACTATTTCCAATCCACTAATCAACTGACAATCAGTAATTTTAAATCGTAATTCGTAATTTTTAATTCGTAATTGTTCCTTACTTTCCAATCAAAATAAAAGCAGCCCAATAATAGGGTGCAGCAAATTCTTTACTTTCTAATAACGATAATTTGGCTTTTTGAAGAGAAGTAGAATAATCTATTTTTTGAAAAGATATAAGCGAAGATGTATCCGTTTTTATATTTTCTAAATTATTCTTGTAGAAAGCTGTTGCTAATTGATTTGTAGCCTCATCACTTACTTGCCACAAAGAAACTGTCAGATTATCAGCACCTGCATAAAACCACGCTCTTGTAAGTCCGACAATCCCTTCTCCTTTTGACGTTTTTCCCAAACCTGTTTCACAAGCTGACATCATGACAAGTTCTGCGCCTACTTGTAGAGCATAAATATCAGAAGCAAATAAAGAACCTGTACTTCCATCTGGATTTGTTAGAAAAATTTGTGATAAATCTGGATTATCCTCATTTACTTTTCCATGAGTTGCCAAATGAATAAAACGATAATTTTTCAATGAGTCTGAAAATAAAATTGCTTTATCTGCTTTTTTATAGGTATAAAGCGATGTAGAAATATTTTTTTGATAAAAAATAGAATCAATTTGTTTGACTTCTACTGCTGTTCCTTCCAAATTTGGGAGTTCATTACTCTGAAAGTTTATGGGTGCAAAAAGAAAAATTGAAGAGTTTTTAGGTGTTCTAATTTCATTTTTTTCTATAAATAAAGTAGCCGAATAGCTATAACTTACCTTATGTTTTTTGATAAGAAAAGGTAATTTGGAATAATCTTCATTCTGTAAATCTATATCTTTTTCATCCATTTTTTGAGTAAAAAGAGCTTCAAAAGGAATTTTGCCCAT
>DAIUBX010000596.1:0-2164 GCA_036846465.1 Bernardetia sp. | reverse complement strand
CCTTTTACCAGCATAATATGGGCTTGATACGTTGCTTTGAGAGGGATTTTTTGCCTAAGTTAGATTTTGCCTTTACAGTTCTTGCTAAAAGAATAGGTAAACCAGAATGGACGAAAACAGAATTTGAGCAACTGATTAAATTGATGATTATCCTACACGATTACGGCAAACTCAATAAACAATGGCAGAAACCAATGCGATGCTACCAAGCCAAAAAGGAAGGCAAGGAGCTAAAGGATTTTGATGAAATTTTAGCCCATACCGATTATGATAGAAACAGCCCTACTGATTTGGCTTTGGAGAAAGAATGTGAGCTTTACAAAAGAGGTGGGCACGCAGGAACAGGGGCTTTTGTAGCTTTATCTATTTTTGGAAATACTTTTTCAACTGAAAAGGATGTAAAAAGAATTTTATCCCCGTTAGCAACAGCAATTTTACGACATCATTCATCTTTGGGAACTACTTTCTCTGACTACAATATTTGCGATAGTGGATTAGAAGAGTTTCACAAACTCTATAAAGAGCAGATTCATCTTTGGAATTATAAAGACGGTCAAAGCAGGCTTTTAGGTTCTAAAACTTGTCCTATTGATAAATATTTGGTAAGCCCCGAAAGCGATAGTATTGCCAATTTGATGTACTTCTTTTTGGTTAGAATTTTAAGATTGTGTGACCAAAAAGCAACTGAAAACCTAAATCATTATCTCTACAGTTAAAATTTTATCAAAATGTACTCAGATAGCTACTTTATTAAAAAAACATCCGCGTTTTATCAAGACGTACTTGAATTGTATGGTCTTGCAAAACTCCTTGATATCATCAAGAATAAAAACACGAACGATGACAAGGTAAAAATTACTATTGAGGATAAAGGCACTTATTTTTTAATTGAACTTAGTGAGCCAGTACAAGAGAATGAAATCTCATCATTGACATATGATGCAGGATTTAAATATATTTTCCAAAAGACAAAGGCTGGCACTGGCAAACCAAAAGATTTTCCTGATAGCTTGATTTTTGATTTGCAGAAAGAATGGACTATTGTGAAGGAATACGATAAAAATGATAACTCAGAAAGTCAAAAAAAGCCTGACAAAAATTTTGGAATATACACACTTCTAAATCAGTTTGCCGTAGAGGTGTCAGGTTTAAATAAAGCAGAAACAAAGCAAACAGGCTCTTTTACGAGGACTTACTTACAACTTTATTACAACAAAGAGTTTTTCAAGGATTTTGTAAAATCATTATTATATCTGCATAGTGAGCCTGATGAAAAAAGCGATTATGAGAATATAGCTTTTGCAAATATCAAAGAGCCTTTTCTTTTGGGAAATAATCACAAATTACATAAAACTACCTATAACGCACTTATTCATCCAAATATGTCTAAGGGCATAAATTCAAAAGATTTAAAATTAGCTGAAAGTTCTTCTGACCCTGATTTTTTGAGAGAGTACTTAAAGATTTTAGGAGCATTTGAATGTATGTTCAGTATAGGGGGTAATCAAAAGATGGATGATTACAGAGTATATGTTTGTAAACCTAAGAAAATTGATATTGAACTACAGAGGAGTGTGATAGAAAAGTTTAGAAAAGCATTTTATACGAATAGTTCTATCAAAGGAGATATTTACACAATTTTACTTTTCTGCAAAACACTCATTGAGCATTTAGAAATTGAGAATGCTAATAATGATAGCTTACCTTTATTTGACTTTGACTGGAATCCCAATAGTTATATTGAAGGATTTTATGTATGTCATTTTATGACGACAAAAAAATCAGCACCAAAGAAACACGCACCCATAAACTTTTCCTTCTTGCAACTACCAAACTTCATTCAAATAAAAGATACAAATGGTGCCGAAACTTGGAAAAGTATTATTGATGAGGTGCTTACAATTGTAAGGTCAATTAAAGGCGGCGGTAAAGAAAAAGGAACAAATAATCTTAAAGATGAAGATGGTAAAACCGTAATAGGATTAAACCTAATGCGTAATTTTTTGAGTGGTTCAAATATCAATTCCTTTCTTAATTTTTCTAACTGGTATGCTCTTTACCTGAGTAATGCCTTTGAGCGAAAGAAAAAAGGCGAGAGTATGCTTTTTATCAAACCCTTTAAAATAGAAACTTTAAATCTTTTTTATATGAATATGGACAATGA
>DAIUBX010000595.1:0-2170 GCA_036846465.1 Bernardetia sp. | reverse complement strand
CTTTCGCCATCAAACGCTGTAAAAAGATATAAAATGGGCATACTCCACACCAAAAGCAGGAGAATTACTAAAAAAAAAGACAAAGAAGATAAAAAAATCGATTTTATTTTTGGCATTTTATAGAAATTACTACTTTTTTGCTAATTTTGTGAGCAGAATAAATTATATTGCAAAGATAAAGAACTGTTTTTCGAAACCCTAAGAGTTTTCAAAAACCCTTCGGGTTTAAAATGCAAATACATTCAAAATTTTGTATTTTCGTGTAGTTGCTTGTCGCTCGTGAAGACACGAGCAACGGTAGATTTACCTAATAAAAAAATATAAATATACTTTTCTAAAAATTTTATAAAAGAGTTTTTAGTTAAAATATTTGATAAAAATACAACCGTTGCTCGTGTCCCCACGAGCGACAGTTTAATCTATAAAAATACTATGCTCAAACATTTACTTATCGATAATTATGCCCTCATAGAGCATTTAGAAATCCAGCCCGATTCTCATCTCAACGTCATTACAGGCGAAACAGGTGCAGGAAAGTCTATTTTGCGTGGTGCATTGGGACTTTTGGCAGGAAACCGAGCAGATACAAAAGTTCTTCTCAATCCTGAGGGCAAATGTGTCATCGAAGGAACTTTTGATATTGCAAATTATAATCTTAAAAAAGTTTTTGAAACTGAGGATATTGAGTATGATACAACTTGTATTATCCGTAGGCAAATTGCGCCAAATGGTCGTTCAAGAGCGTTTATTAATGATATGCCTGTTCCTTTGGATTCCTTGAAACGCATTGCTGTTCGTTTGATGGATATTCACGCCCAACACGATACGATGCAGCTTTTTTCGAATGATTATCAAAGAGATGTTTTGGATTTGTATGCCAATACAAAAACGCTTTTGGAAATGTATGGAAAAGAATTTCGTCAATATAGAAAAATTATAAAAAAATACGAAGAGCTAAAAAATGAAGAAATCCGACTTCGAAAAGAGTACGATTACAATATGCACCTTTTGGAAGAACTAGAAAAAGCAGATTTAGAAAAAATCAATAAAGAAGAACTAGAACAAGAATTAGAACGCCTTGAAAACGTAGATTTTATCCGTACTCAAATGTCTATTGCCTTTAATTCTTTATCAGATGAAGAATATTCGGCTGAAAATATTTTGAGGGAAGCTGTTCATGCACTTTCAAAAACAAGTTCTTTTTCGTCTTCTTTTACTGCACTTTATGAGCGTCTGAATAGCGCAATGATAGAAATTCAAGATATTTCGAAAGAGATTGAAAGCGAATCTGGCGAGTTAGTAACAGATGAGGAAACAGCAGGAATTGTGAAACAAATTTTGAGTGCTTTGTATCATTTAGAAAACAAACACAATGTTCAAAGTAGTGAAGAGTTGATAGTTATTCGTGATGAGATTGCTGATAAAGTAAGAAAAGTAGAAAATTTTGATGAAGATTTGAAAGACTTAAAAGAGGAAATTTTAAGAAGTAAATCCTATTTGACAGATTTAGCAAACCAACTTACAGAACAAAGAAAATCCGTCGTAGAAGATACACAGACTGAAATAAATTATCTTTTGGGAGAACTGGGAATGCCAAATGCTCGTTTTCAAATTGAAATTACACCGATTGCACTTAGTCCGTCAGGTGCTGATTTGGTAGAATTTTGGTTTTCGGCAAATAAAGGAATTTCGCCACAACCATTAAAAGATGTTGCTTCTGGTGGAGAATTTTCTCGTCTGATGTTGTGTATAAAATACCGTTTGGCAAAACATATTTCACTTCCTACACTCGTTTTTGATGAAATTGATACAGGTATTTCTGGAGAAATTGCTCTAAAAATGGGAAAAATTATTCAAGATATGTCCAAAAATCACCAAGTTTTGATTATCAGTCATTTGCCACAAGTTGCTTCACAAGGAAGTACACATTATTATATCTATAAAGATAATTCTTCAGAACGTACTGTTTCAAGAATCAAAAAACTTTCAAGTGATGAACGAGTAAAAGAAATTGCTCAGATGATTGGAGGTTCTACGCCAAGTACGAGTACGTACAATAGTGCAAAGGAGCTTTTGCAAGTGAAATAACTGTATAACAGACTTCCTAGTCTGTTCAAAACAAAAAAGATATGTCGCAAGATTATGACAAAATTTTCAAAGAAAATATAGA
>DAIUBX010000594.1:0-2179 GCA_036846465.1 Bernardetia sp. | reverse complement strand
AAGATAACAAGACGTTGATAAGGGTAAAATAAATGATAGCTTGACGGACATGGTGGAGACACCAACAACAGCAAGTAATTTTTTTATATAATCAATCCGTTGTCGGTGTACTTACCGACGACTTCTATATTCAAACAAAGATAAGCAAAGAAATGATTTGTTGTTTAAAAAACGTGTCAAAAAGGCAGAGAAAAATAAAGTTAGATTTTAGAAGTCAGATTTCAGAAGTAAATACGAATGTATTTCAATTCTACCTTCTAAAATCTAAATTCTAAATTTATTTCGGCGTTGCAATTTTGATTTTTTGGCTTTCCATTTCTATATCTAATTGTTGTACTTGTCCACAAAACTCGCCATCAATTTGAAAACTAATTGGAATATCGGTTTGAATAGTTGCTTTTTGAGTTTTAATTATTTCGATGGCATCATCTTCTAAAGGCAAATTTCCAAATAAAATTTTGAGGATAAGTGCAGGTTCTAAACTTCTAAAAATCACAATTTCAAAAATGCCATCATCTACTTTTCCTAAAGGATTTACGATTACACCTGTTCCATATTTACTGGAATTAGCTATCAAAATTACTCTTGCATTCGTATCTATCTGCGTATCAGGTGTGGAAATGGTGGCATGAAAAGGCTCTTGATTTTCCAAAAGTGTGGGGAACATTTGTAAGAAATAGCCTAATTTTCCGTGTATTTTACTGTTGTGATAATTTTTGATAAGTTCGGCATTGAGTCCTAAATCACTCAAATGAAAACTTTTCATTCCATTTATCAGAATACTATCTATATTTTTAAAATTATCTTGCAAGGCAATCTCCAAACAAGCTTCTAAATCATTTGGTAAATCCAAATCTTTCGCTAATCCGTTGGCAGAACCCATTGGCAAAATTCCAAAAATAATATTTTTACCAAAAAGTGTTTCGACGGCAAACTTAACTGTTCCATCTCCTCCTGCAATCAAAACTCGCTTAGGTTGATGCGTTTGGTAGTGGTCAATAATTTGTTTTTTGTCGTGTTCTTTTTGTCCTGTTCCTTTATAAACTACAAATTGATAATTTTGATTTTCTACGTATTCTTTGATTATTTGTAGTTCTGTTGTTTTTTCACGTCCTCCTGCTAATGGATTTATGATTAATAAAATCGTTTTTTTTGCTGTATTTTCCATAAATTTATAATCCTTATTTTTTTTATACAAAACTACATTCTGTCTTTCTTGTTGTAAAGAAAAGGAATTATTTTTTTAAAAAACGCTAAAAAAAAGACTAACAAAAACATGGATTTTAATTTACATTCTAAAACAAACGAAACATTACAAGCAGACTTAAAACTATATAGAGGTTATGCAAGTGATAAATTATTGGTTGTTTTTGGGCATGTATTCAAAAAACCAGTTGCCAAACTTAGTGAAAAAACTAGATTCAAACACGCTTATTTTGTACTTCGAACCTTTAGAAGAAAGACCATTTCGAATGCCGATGTGTATTTGTATTACGAAAATAAAAAAATACATACCAAAACATTCAAAGATGGCTATTTTCGTTTTTCTATTCCTTTAAAAAAAACTCCTAATGACCACTTTCAAAATGGCTGGAATACGGTAAAAGTAGAATTAAATTATGAAGGAAAAGCAATAAAAAGAACAACAGAAATTTTGCATCCTTATGATGGAAAGTTGGCTTTTATTTCGGATATTGATGATACTTTTTTGATTTCTCATACCAATAATTTATTCAAAAAAATCTATGTTTTGTTGTGGAAAAATGTAAACGATAGAAAAACTTTTGAAGATGTAACAGATCATTATGAACTACTTAGCAAATCTAAAAAAGAAGAAGGAAAAACAAATGCTTTTTTTTATGTTTCTAGTAGTGAATGGAATTTGTATAATTTTATTGAGCGTTTTACAGAAATTCAAAACCTTCCAAAAGCAGTCATTAAACTAAAAAGTATCAAAACAAGTCTTTCCGATTTTCTTTTTACTGGAAGAGGAAACCACAATCATAAATATGACAAAATAAAAGAAATTATTGAATTTTATCCACACCTCCGTTTTGTACTCTTGGGAGATGATTCACAAGCCGACCCACTTATTTACGAACAAATTTGTAAGACTTTCCCACTCAATATAAAAGCGATTTATATTCGTCAGACCAAAAAAACACAAAAAAGCAGCACC
>DAIUBX010000593.1:0-2184 GCA_036846465.1 Bernardetia sp. | reverse complement strand
TAGCTGCTGTATTTACAGCAACGGCAAAGGGAGTTAATATAGCAGCCCCAGCACCCATCATTTTAAATCCTGTACCAATTCCTTTGAGTGAGGATTCCATTTTTGCAGCCGTTTCTGACGATACATAATTCAGTTGTTTGAACTGATTGGTCATTTTACTTGCTGCATTCGACACTTCGTCTTTGAGTGTGAAGACCAAGCCTATTCCTAATATTGAAGCTGCATTCATTTTATTCTATCATTTTATCGTATCAAAATATTCTATCAAAATCACATAACCATCACATAAAAAAACGCCTATCTGACCAGTCTAAACCTACTTTTTATAGGAAAAATCAGACTAAAATCACATAAGCGTTTTTTTTATTTTTTCTCTAGTTCTGCTTGTTCTCTTGTTTTTTGCCTCTCTAACCATTCTATCATCTGAAATATTCTTTTAATTGGTAGTTTGTAAAATTCAGTAGGCGAAATGTTCATTCCAGAGTAAGAAACACTACACCATACATCAAATAAATATGTCAGAGTGAAGGGAACAAAAAACCCAAACTATTCACAATATCCACTTGCTGTTTATCGTAAGAAAACCCATCAAGAGGATTCTCAAAGGTATAAGAAGTGTCAATTCTGCCTTCTTTGAGATAGATTTGTTTGCGTAAAAACTCAATGTCTCCAGCAATCAAATTTTCCAAATCGCATTTTTCTAGTCTTTCCTTTCCTGTTTCTTTGTCAATGTTAATAAATCTTGGATTTTGCCATTCTAAAAGCGTATTCAAATGAACATCATTCATTTTTACAGACTTACCTTTTTTATCGGTAATGCCTTGTGTCATACGATTTACCAACACTTTTTTCTTGCAACGAGGCAATTCTACTTCATAACTTTCTGGCATTTCGTCGTAAGAACTGAACTGCTCGGTAGGTTCTTTTTTGGTAAATGTTTCTTCTGAAATGTTCAAAGTATGTTCTTTTTTGAATATTTTTTCTTTTTCTCCCTTCCATTCCAAAACAAAGGAAATTTCATTGCCGATAGAATCTAAACGTAATTTGATTAGAAAGTCGGTTACATCTGAAATAGGCATTTTTTTGATGTCTTTTTCAGAAATATCAGTTTTATTTCCAATTCGTTTGATAAGAGAAGCCAACATCTTTGTTTTGTTGTCTTTTGAACCTTGCGTTGAGAATATTCTAAGATGAGTTCCTGTGAGTAATGAAGTTTCCACTTCGACACCTGACATGAGTTTATATACTATTGTTTCCATTTCTTTGATTATCTTTTTTAGTTGCTTTTTTAATTTAAAGAAGAATTAACGAGCTATATCAAAACGTGAAACGGCAAACTCAACGGTTTCATACAGTGCGTCTTCACTCGTTCTGTTGAGGCTCTCCGTAGAAATTTTCATTGGAAAAATCTCTCCCAAATCGTATTTGCGAATAGGCGAAACTCCGTCTTCGGCAAGTAAAATAAGATTTGCAAATTTGGCATAACTGGCTCGGTTTCCTTCGTTGGCATCTTTTAACCAATCATACGCCCACGTTTCTACTTCGTCAGTTGGGATTAGTTTTTTGCACGTCAGCGTTCCTATTTTTCGTTTGGAAGGAATTTTCATATTCTCTTCATTGACAGCACGAGAAATTTCAATCACGCCTTGTTCAATATCTGGCAGCGTACATTCTTGAATCAGCATCGCATCGACACCATCAATTTCAATGAGCCATTTGTAGGTTTTGGCAATATTCCCTGTCATAATTTTTTTGTATTTATTATGTTATCAATTTTTTTATCGAATCAATTTTTAAAACTGTTTTCTAAATATCCTATTTTTACACGACTACATTTGTGGCAGCATTCACACCTTTCGTACTGACGGTTTCAATTTTGATTTGTTCGGCAGAACCAATCGGAGTGATATAAACTTGTACGTTGTAAATTCCCAAATTCAGATTGGCAACTGTATTGATTTGTAGTTTATCGTCTGTTCGTGATTGTGCATCTTGGTCGCCTATCCATAAAAAGTCAGAATCAATCGCACGACGAGCAATCAAATCGGTAAGCGTTGGTAACGCTGCTCGGTACATATCTTTGAACATCTTTAAGTCGGTTGGCTCATGTAAAAAATTATTTCCTAATTCTTTTGTCCAACGCAACATATACAAAATCAAATCAGCGACACTTCTTTTTGAAAC
>DAIUBX010000592.1:0-2190 GCA_036846465.1 Bernardetia sp. | reverse complement strand
AAGCTTGATTT
Source organism: Bernardetia sp. (assembly GCA_036846465.1). Classification (GTDB taxonomy): domain Bacteria; phylum Bacteroidota; class Bacteroidia; order Cytophagales; family Bernardetiaceae; genus Bernardetia. The sequence goes on along the minus strand of DAIUBX010000592.1, from coordinate 2,179 downwards.
AACCACTGAACCGCCACTTTTGGGTAGGTGCTGTTGGGTGCTGGCCTTCTGTTTTTGTCAGAACATTTTGATTTGTTCACCGTGTTCAAATTCAAATTCTTTATGTCCGTCCAATACTTCTAATGCTTCTCTAACTTTTAAAGCTATTTTCTTTGCAAATATCACGGGAACTGCATTTCCAATTTGAAGTTGTAATTCTCTTTTGTTTTTACCGTAAAAAATCCAATCATCTGGAAATGTCTGCAATCTTGCGTATTCTCTTGCTGTGAATGGTCGGATTTTGCTTGCTTTTATTCTCCAAAGTTTTGCTGTTGATTCAGGATTTCTAACATACATTGCATTGTCCCTGTCCTTGTCAATTCTTTCTGCTATAACGTTGCCAATAGCCCAACCCCAAACTGTCGCTGTGTCAATTGCTGGAAATGGAGAGTCAAAATCTCTGATTGGATTACCTTCTGAAGCTGTTCTACTAAGTCTAATTGGTATTACAATTTCGGATTCATCATATGCTAGCCCGGTCTCTGTATGAGCATAGCTTTTAAAGCCCCATTCAGGGTTATGGTTTGGTAATTCAATGTTCAGATTTTGTCCTAGTTCGTATATGAATTTCCTTATTCCCGTTTCCTTTTCTGCTCTTGGAAATTTGAAGTGTTTTAATGTGTCATCCTTGTAAGCGATAAAAACAAAACGTCTTCTAGTTTGAGGAACTCCGTGTTCTGAAACTCTAAAAAAATCAAATTCTGTAGTATACCCGATTGAAGCAAGTTCATCTGAAATCTGTTGCGCAAAAGGTTTGCCTGTTTCAGGGTGGGTCATTGTCCTAAGATTAAGAACATTTTCCATTACAATCACTCTGGGTTGCATTATACTCGCAATCCTAACAACTTCACGATATAAAGTATTTCTTTCGTCATTTTCATCCCTGTTGCCACCAAGTGAAAATCCTTGACAAGGAAACCCTGCTAATAAAACATCTAAGCCACTCTTAAATGATGGAGTATATTCTCGAACGTCTCCGTGTATAATATTCCAATTTGGTCTGTTAGATTGTAAAGTATTGACTGCATAATCTAATATTTCGTTAGATTCTGTATGTTCAAACCCTGCTAATTCAAAACCTAGGTCAAGTCCGCCCGCACCTGTAAATAGGCCGAGAAACGTATAGTTTGTTTTGGTTTCCTTCTTTAACTGATTCATTTCTTATTTGGTTAAAGGTGGGATATTAGGAATAGAGGCAGTTCTCTCCTTTGGAGAACGCAGTTTGCAAGCGTCAAAAATATCTGTGAGGGTAGCTAAACTTCCTTTTGACTTACCTGCTGATTTTGTTTCATCTTTCAGGTAATAGTAAAATGAGTTGCCGTATTTATCGGTTCTGATGATTTGTTCGCTAACAAAATCAGTAGATTTTATTTTTTCTAAATCAGACTTTTTTGCAACGAGAATTTGTCGAAGATGAAATTCAGATATTTTGGAATTTAATGGATTTGGGTAGGTGTACATTTTTCTGTGTCGTACCGAACCTTCTCCATATGGGCCGTGATTATATTCTGTGTAGTTTGAATATTTTGACTCTTTATGCAATTCAAAATCATAGTTCAGAAAATCTCCGTCTATCAGTATGAGAGTAACTATGTTTTTGCTGTCATTGTCAAGAAGTGCAAAAAGGTAAAAGCAAGGAATTATTATTGTTTCTGCACCAACTTTGATTAGTGTCGAGCCACAAGGCAAACAACTATTGTAGTCAATTGTCAAACCCCTTGAATCGCTTCCATTAGGTTTTTGGATTAATTTTTTGATTTCTAAACCAACTACTGTCCCTGATTTCGTATCCCTAACGACTAAGTCAGGGGTTGTCAATGAGCCTGAATGGTAAATTTCAAAAGATTTTGGTAATGCCTTTTTTATTTCTGCTTCAATCCAATTGTCAAATGGGTCGTCTTGAACTGTCCCTACTATTGACTTTGCTCTCATATCAACAGGAATTCCGTTGCTCCCAATTTTGGAAATCAACTCTCGGTATATTCGTAAAATTATTTCTAGTTCTGTCATATTTCTTATAAAGGTCAAAGTTACAAAATTCGGGTCTGCTCTCTCCATTTTAGCCCTGTCATTTTGCTCGGTGGTCGTCTTTTAGGCTTGCACCCAACGGTTTGGCGCTTGGCGAAGAAGCGGATTTCGA
>DAIUBX010000591.1:0-2199 GCA_036846465.1 Bernardetia sp. | reverse complement strand
AGCCTCGCTGAGCTATCGGTTGGTAGGATTGATAGGATTTAGAATACAGATAAATAATGTAATACATTAATTTCTCTTCTTTATTGAGAATCAATGACAAAATACGAATTATTTTTTTGAATAGAAATAGTTATTTTTAATAAGGCAAATCTGTTCCGTACTTTTTCTTATATCTAAAAATATACAAGTCTGAAATATCAGCTTTTTGAAGTAAACGAATATTACCCGTTTTTTTGAAAAAACTCATATCAATAGGTTCTCCATTTGCAAAAGCTAGAGAGAGAGTTTGGAAGAATAAAAGAAAAAGTAGGGTTAGGTTTTTCATGTTTTGTTATAAATTATTATGGTTTTAAAATACTATATTTCTGACACTTGGAAAGTATCAGCTACTTGAAGACAATTTCATTTGTATTTCCTCTTCCCTCGCCCCTAATCTCTCGCCCCTTCTTCCCTAAAAAATAAATCCAATCAAAAGTCCAATCAGAATCAAAAAGGGAGCAGGTATTTTCGTACATTGAAGAATCAAAAAAGTAGCGAGCATAATACCGATATTGATAGGCGTTTTTTCGATGGGTTCTAAAAGTAAAAAAGCTCCTGCAATGACTAATCCTGCACTTGCGCCATTTATTCCTTCTAAAGAAGCTTTTATAGGACGGTATTTTTTGAGTTGTTCCCAAAAACGAATCACAAAAAAAATCAAAAACATTCCTGGTAAAAAAACAGCTATCGAAGCCGTAAAACCTCCTAGTATTCCACCCAAAATTCCTCCTAATGCTTCCCCAAAAGTACCACTAAAGAAAGTTCCGAAATAACCAGAACTAGCTAAAAAAGAAGTCTGTAACCACGAAAGACGCTTATACATCGTCAGCGCACCCACAAAAGCAGCAAACGAAAACACAGGACCCGGTACTGCCTGAACAAGCGCATAACCAGACAAAAACTCATCAGCAGTCAGAAACTGCTTAAAGGTTACAAATTCAGTATAAAGAACAGGAATCAAAACCTGTCCACCACCAAAAATAAGGCTTCCATTTCTATAAAAATTCTCAAAAATAAGTAGCAAAACACCTTTTGTAGCATTTCCCAAAATAGCCACACCAATAAAAACACCTCCATACAAAATCAAAAAACGCCACCGAATATCAATTTTTTGTTTTTCTTCTTTCTCTTCTTTGTCAAATTTTATTGCCGTTATTAATCCACCAGCAATCAAAATCAAAGGAAAAACCCAAGGCGTTCGATACAAATAAGAAGCAACTCCTGCCAAAATCAGTACAAAAGCCGTTTTGGTTTGGACTACTTTACGAGAAATTCGTAGCGCAGCAAAAGACACAAAACCGATTGCCATAGGTTGAATAAAACGAGTAAAATCTAATGAAATTTCTTGCTTTTGAATATAAGCAAGTCCAATAGCTGCAGCAGTCATCAAAATTGTACCTGGTAAAATCCAAACTAAAAGCGTCCAAAAAGCAAGATATGTTCCTCCTCGTTTGTAGCCAACAGCCATCAAGGTTTGAGTAGAACTAGGACCAGGCAAAATCTGGCACAGGGCATTGAGTTCTATAAGTTCGGCTTCAGTTACATACCCTCTTTTGACAACCAAAACATCCAAAAATAGAGCTATATGTGCTTGAGGGCCTCCAAAAGCAGTAAGAGCAAGCAACAAAATATCCCTCAAAAAAATATAATTGCGTAATTTTTTCACGTTTAGCTACGTCTTGAAAACACGTTTATAAAAAAATAATTAAGCATAATTTTCGACAAAAATGCGTTTTTTGATTTAGAGTTTTGATATATTCGAAATATAAGTAAAACGAATCAAAACACAACAAAATAAGCCATAAAAACAATATAGCCTACTTTTTGTTTACTTTCAGTAAAACGACTAAAATACTTATTAAAATTAAAAATGAGATAAATTTTATTTCGTATTGAAGAATTATGATAATTATGAAAAATTCATTTTATAGTTATTCATAATTCAGTATATAAAAACCAAATTATGGCTTACTTAAAACTTTACAAGAAAAAGTTAGAACACAATTACAAATTTTTAAATAATCTATTCAAAAAAGAAGGTATAGAATGGGGCGTAGTAACAAAACTGTTTTGTGGAACAGAAAAATATCTTCAAGAAATACTAAATTTGGGTGTTGTAGAAGTACACGATTCACGGATTATTAACCTCAAAAAACTCAA
>DAIUBX010000590.1:0-2204 GCA_036846465.1 Bernardetia sp. | reverse complement strand
ACACGAAATGGAAGATATACGAGAGCATCAAAAATATTTTAGAGAAGAAGAAGGGAAACTAATTAGAGAAAATCTCAAAAAATTATTACAAGGAAAAAAAGATACGTTTTCTATGGTAGGACACTTTATGCCTCCCAACAAAACAGAACCTAAAATATTAAAATTAGAAGCCAATTTACTTAGAGATAGTTATGGCACTCCAGAGCGAATTTTGGGTGTTGTGCAAGATGTTACTCAAATTACACTTCAAAAAGAAGCATTAGAACAATCACAAAGACAATTAGAGTCTATCAGCAATAACTTACAAGGAATTATGTATCGTTGTTTGTTAGATGAAGATTGGACAATGAAATTTACTTCTAAAGGCATAGAACGTATCACAGGCTATCCTGCAAGTGATTTTATAGATAATAAAGTTCGTTCGTTTGCAAGTATTATTCATCCAGAAGATGATTTTATTGGTGCTGAGATAGAACAAGCCAACAAAACAAATTCTCCTTATAAACTAGAATACCGTCTTATTCACAAAAATGGTTCTATTGTTTGGGTAGAAGAAACAGGACAAATAACAGAAGAAGACTCAACAGGTATCAATTATCTTGATGGTGTTTTGATGGATATTACACAAAGAAAAAAAGTAGAACAAATCATTGAAACCCAAACTCAAAAACTTTTAGTTTCTCAAAAAGAATTAGAACAACAACAACAAATGCTTACCGATGCTGAAAGAATGGCAAAAATGGGAAGCTATGTTTGGAATTTGCATACACAAAAAATTACACACTCCGAAAACCTACCTAATATTTATAGGCTTGGAAAAGATACGCTTATAGACCAAATCATTTTTGATGCTATCATTCACCCAGAGGAAAGGGAAGAACACCAAAGAGCCATTGCAGATGCAATGATGAGAGGAAAAAAAGAAATTTTTACTACATACAGAGCAAAACCTCCTCATTTATCTGAAGAAGACTGGAAACATTACCGTACTTGTTCTATCATTAAGTACAATGAAAATGGCGAGCCTGTTGCATTAATTGGAACGGCACAAGATATTAGTGAAGAAGTAGCACAACAAAAAATGCAACAAGAACTTCTACATTACATAAAAGAAAACAAAGAAAGTTTAGACGAATCTCAGCGTATTGCACAAATGGTAAGTTATGATTTGGATATTTCTACTAAAAAAATAAAGTGGTCTGATAGTTTTGATAAAATATTTGAGGTAGATGATTCTCAAATACCTCAAAATAGTGAAGCATTTAATACATGGATAAATAAAGAAGATGAACAAGAACTAAATAAAGCGTGGGCAGTTGCAGTAGCTAATAAAAAGGAATTTAATGCTATCTATCGTATTAATACACCAAATAAAGAAACTTTATATGTAAGAGAACGAGGCTATCCTGTTTTTGATGAAAATGGAACGCTTATCAAAATGAAAGGAACATTGCAGGATATTACTAAAGCAGAACTAGCCAAAAAGAAACTAGAAGAAACTTCTTATGAGATAGAAAAACAAAACAAAAATCTTGTTTCTAGTATCAATTATGCACAACGCATTCAGTCAGCTATGCTAGGTGGTACACAAGATTTGAAACAAATTTTTAAAGATTCATTTGTATTCTTCGAACCTAAAGATGTCGTTTCAGGAGATTTTTATTGGTATCATGAAATAGGAACCCGTAAAATTGCTATCATAGGAGATTGTACAGGACACGGCGTACCGGGGGCATTTATGTCTTTGCTTGGTACAACCCTTCTGAATGAAGCAATTCTTCAAAAACAAATTACGACACCAAGTAAAATTTTAGATTTTATGCAATCCGAAATTCGTAGAATCTTAAAACAAGACACCACAGGAAACCGTGATGGAATAGATATGGCTATTGTTGTGATAGATAAATCTGTTGAAATGATGGAGTTTGCAGGAGCAAAAAATCCTTTGGTTTATTTACATAAAAAACGTAAAAAAGGTGGTGCTGATGCAAATACTACAATAATTAAAGGCGACGTACACCCAATTGGAGGACGAACTGAAAAATACTTAGATATTCAATACACCAATCATGTCATTGAATTAGAAAATGTAGAAGCATTTTATATTTACTCAGACGGCTATCAAGACCAATTTGGAGGAGAAGAAGGTAGAAAATTTATGTCCACCAAATTCAGACAACTCTTATATGATACACATAGTACAT
>DAIUBX010000589.1:0-2213 GCA_036846465.1 Bernardetia sp. | reverse complement strand
TGTTGGGATAGTTGTAGGATAAAAATAAGGCGTTTTGCAGTCTTTTTCGTTTTGAATTTGCTTTAATTTTTGAAAAAATGCTTTTTTGGTTTGGTTTAATTCTTCAAATTTTTGCTTGTCTTTAGAAGGAATATTTTCTACAATAAAATCATTTGAAGAATCAAAATAGAGATGTGCTTCTAAAAAGTAGGCTCTTGAATTATTTTTTGGGTTATTTTTTCCTCTATTACTTTCGCTATTTTTATCAAATTCTTTTTCAAATTTGTGCATCAGAAAACCTGCTGGTAAATCTTCCAAATCAGCCTCTACTAACCTCGTTTTTTGAGATAAATCAATTACTAGCTGCAAATTATCTGTACTCGGTTCTCTCCACAAAGAAATCCCTAAGTTTTGAGCAATGGCAGCACACCACATTTTTTTGATAAATTGAAAAGAATTTAATTTAATTTCTCCTTTATTTTTATCAAAAAAAGAGCTTGTAGTTGTATTTTTTCCTGTAAAATCTAGTAATTCGGATATAGCTAAATGGTTTTTCACGACTGATTGTATTTTTAATAGTGTCATTGTTAGTTATAACAACAAGAGTTTTGATTTTTAGTTTCAAAACTTTCAAATCAAACTGAAAGTTACTGAAATTAACGCAAAAGTTCAAAAGATGTTACAAATTTAAGGGTAAAACCAAAACCATTTTATTGATTTTTTAATTATGAAACTAATAAGTAGAATCAGAAAGTAAAATAATTTCAAACTATTGGTATATTGCGTGAGTAAAAGACACACTTTGTAGTTGTTCAAAGGCGACGCATTTACTTTCAAAATTGTTTTAAATTTAGTATATTGCTAAGAATAAAAGCACTTTTTGGGTTTTATATCTCTTTACTATTCGTTTTGAACACCTTAAGCCAAAGTTGCTTCCTCAAACAAACAATTACCCTACCTTTGAGCTGGGAAAGAAATACTATTTCTAATCCACTTAATATTGACATTTCATTAAACAAAAATCACAAAATCTATACAAATATGCTCTCTACCGACACAAATGTTTATATTGATGTTCAGCCAACAGCACATTCACGCATTGCAGAATTAGACCAAGACAACATTCCTTTTGGACGTGTTTTTTCTGACCACATGTTTATTGCTGATTATAAAAATGGTGCTTGGACAGATTTTAAAATTGTGCCTTATGGTAATCTCTCTATGAGTCCAGCAGCTTCCGTTCTTCATTACTCTCAAACTATTTTTGAAGGAATGAAGGCTTTTTATAATAAAAATGATGAAGTTGTTCTTTTTCGTCCAGAAGAAAATTATGAGCGTTTGATGCGTTCGTGTGAGCGCATGTGCATTCCCAAAATGAGCAAGGAAATTTTTATGCAAGGACTAAAAAAATTAATAGATATAGATAGAAAATGGGTTCCTAAATCAGATGGAAGTTCGCTTTATATCCGTCCGTTTATCTTTGCTTCTGAAGAATTTTTGGGAGTTCGTCCTGCTGAGGAATACAAATTCATCATTTTTACTTGTCCTGTGGGTGCATATTATACGCAGCCTGTACGTGTAAAAGTAGAAACTAAATTCGTTCGTGCAGCAAGTGGAGGAACAGGAAATGCCAAAACTGGAGGAAATTATGCTTCTGCTCTATATCCTGCAAAACTAGCGCAAGAACAAGGTTATCATCAACTTATCTGGACAGATGCAAAAGAGCATAAATTTATTGAAGAATCAGGAACGATGAATATTATGTTTGTCATTGATGGTAAAATAGTTACGCCACCTGTGGGAGATACAATTTTACAAGGAATTACTCGCAAAACTCTTATAGTTTTGGCTAAAGATTTGGGCTATGAAGTAGAAGAACGTCCTGTAACAGTTGCAGAAGTAGAAGAAGCTATAAAAAATAAATCGCTTACAGAAGCCTTTGGTGTAGGAACAGCAGCCGTAATTTCTCAAATCATCTTAATAGGAATAGAAGGACAAGATTATGATTTACCAGCCTTAGAAACTCGTAAAGTGAGTAATCATATTTTAACTGAATTAAGTTCCATTCGCTTAGGCGAAAAAGCAGACCGTTTTGGTTGGATGGAGAAAGTCTAGTCTGAAATGGTGAATTATTAATGGTGAATTAAATACAAAATCATATTTTTTACTACTCAGCACTAAATTTTAAAACCGTACACTTTTATTTAAGCTCAATTTTTGGATTTTTAAAAATT
>DAIUBX010000588.1:0-2221 GCA_036846465.1 Bernardetia sp. | reverse complement strand
TTCAATAATTTCTAACTCATTTTTTCCATCATTGGCAGCGAGTATCATGGCTTTTGCTACTTGTGCAGCCTCAATTCCTTCGTATTTGGCTGGAATAATTGGACTAAAAAGTTTAGAAAAAGTTTGTGCAATTCCTTCTCCTAAACGTTCCTCTTTTCTGTCTCCTAATAAAAGCGAAGGACGAGCAATCGTTATTTTTTCAAAATCTAATTGAGAAATAGCATCTTCAATTTTTCCTTTTACTTCGCTATAATAAAAAAAGGAGTCTTTATCTGCTCCCATTGATGAAACTAAAGTAAAAGATTGCGCTTTATTTTGTGCCATTATACGTCCAAATTCCCAAATGTAGGTATAATCAACCTTATAAAATGCTTCTTTACTTCCTGCTTTTTGTCGTGTTGTTCCTAATGCACAAAAAGCATCGTCGCCTTGAATTTCTTTTTGATAAGTAACTAAAGAATCGAAGTCCACAACTACATATTCTACCTTTGGCAAATTTGATTCTTTTGCTGTGCGAGTAAGAGCCAAAATTTTATCATATCGATTATCTTCTGAAAGCTGTTTGAGAAGTTCTTGTCCGATAAGTCCTGTACTTCCTGCAATGACGGCTGTTTTTCCCATGGTATTTTTGCTAATTTCGTTTTCTGATTAGTGATTTTAATTTTAAACCTACAAGGTTTTCAAAACCTTATAGGTTTAATAAGACAAATTTGGCTATGAATGTTTTTTTATAAACGAAAATAATAATCTATTACTGACAAAAACCCTAAACGAATAGTTTGTACTTTTGTCAAATAATTCAAAAAACAGATTTTTAATACAGCTAAAATAATACTCAAACTAAAATGGAAAAAAAATACTATTACCGAAATGCAATTTATGGAGGTGTACTCATACTTTTGATGTTTTTGGTTTATAAATGTCGAAGTACAGAAAATGTAGGTGATATTTTACAGACTGAAAATGAGCAATCTTATCAAGTTTATGGAGAAACGCAGGGAACAACTTATACCGTAAAATATTTAGCTCAAAAAGGAAATAATTATCAAATTGCTATTGATTCGGTTTTGGTGGCTTTTAGTCAAAGTCTTTCTACTTACATTCCTGATTCTGAAATTTCTATTTTTAATAGAATGGAAAATTTGGATAGTTCGATAGTTTTTCAGAATGAGTTTTTTTATCCTGTTTTGAAAAGTAGTAAAGAAATTTTTGAGATGAGTGAAGGAGCGTTTGATCCAACACTTGCGCCTCTAATTCGTGTTTGGGGATTTGGAGAAATGGCAGAACCAGAAAAAATTCCGTCTGATAAAATTGATTCTTTATTAGAATTTGTAGGTTTTGATAAATACATTGTTTTTGATAAAACCTCTCTCAAAAAGACTAAAAAACATATTCAACTCAACTTTAATGCGATTGCTCAAGGCTATGCAGTTGATGTGGTAGCACTTTTTTTAGAGAAGAAAAATATCAAAAACTATATGATAGAAATTGGTGGAGAAGTAAGAGCAAATGGAAAAAATGGAAGTGGAGAATATTGGAAAATAGGAATTGATAAGCCGATTGAAGAAGGAACAGACAGTACAGAAAACGCTCAAAATACACAAAGACAGCTTCAAGCCATTGTAACATTGAATAATAAATCGCTAGTAACTTCTGGAAATTATCGTAAATTTTACATTAGAGATGGCAAAAAATACCCTCATATTATCAATCCAAAAACAGGTTATCCTGTTACGCATACACTTTTGAGTGCGACTGTTTTGGCTAATGATGCAATGACTGCTGATGGCTTGGGAACGGCTTGTATGGTTTTGGGAAAAGATAAAGCCTTAGAATTAATTGAAAAATTAGAAAATACAGAAGTATTTTTGATTTATGATGAAAATGGAACTATTAAAACAGTAATGAGTAAAGGGTTTGAAGATTCTATTGAAGAAGTAAAATAAGAATTATTTCCAAAATATTTTTTAGAAAAATTAAGATTTGATTTTTTTGTTTATCTTTAATCCTTTATTGCCAAAATTATTTGTACAACACAATGAAATAGTTTTGACCTTTTTTAAAAAATTACTTTAAAATAAAATCGTTTTTGTATTTTGGCTAGTAAATTGAATTACAGTAGGTTATATCTTTTTATAAATTTTTATCCACGAAATTTATAATACTTTAATTTTAAAACCGTACACAATTTTTTGTCTATTATTTTTGGTATTCAAATTTA
>DAIUBX010000587.1:0-2227 GCA_036846465.1 Bernardetia sp. | reverse complement strand
GACCCCAACGAAACCGTTATTGCAGAAGCTGGAGCGATGCTGTATATGGAAGAAAACATACATTTTGAAACCAAAATGGGCGACGGTTCAGAACCCGAGCAAGGTATTTTTGGCAAACTTATGTCGGCAGGTGCAAGAATCATTACGGGTGAATCGCTTTTTATGACTCATTTTACGCAGCGTGGAAGTGGAAAAGGAAAGGTTGCTTTTGCTGCACCATATCCCGGAACTGTTACGCCTGTTCAACTTGCCTCTTGTAATAATCGTACTTTAATCGTTCAAAAAGATGCTTTTCTTTGTGCTGCTTTGGGTGCAAAAATTTCTGTTCATCTCAATCGTCGTTTTGGTTCTGGTTTTTTTGGTGGCGAAGGATTTATTATGCAAAAATTACAAGGCGATGGAATGGTATTTTTTCACGCTGGAGGAACAGTCATTGAAAAAGAATTAAAAGGAGGAACTCTGAAAGTAGATACAGGTTGTATTGTTGCTTTTGAAGAAGGAATTACGATGGATATTCAAAAAGCTGGAGATTTAAAATCTATGTTTTTTGGTGGTGAAGGTTTATTTTTGGCTACTTTAAGTGGAACAGGAAAGGTTTGGTTACAATCTATGCCTCTTTCAAAACTCGTTCAAGCCCTTTCTCCAATGAGTCAAGCTGCATCAAAAGCAACTTCTTTAGGTGGAATTTTGGGAGGAGATTAAATTTAAAAATCTGGTTCAAGCGTCGACGCTTGAACCAGTAAATAAAAATTACTGAATTTAAAATGATAAAAAAATACCTTCAAAGTTTTGAAATTCTCTCAGAAAGGGAAATTGATGATTTTATACAAAACACAACTCCAAAAAAACTCAATAAATCAGATTTTTTTATTCGTGAAGGAGAAATTTGTAAGGAAATAGCCTTTATTAATTCAGGAATTTTTCGTTCTTTTTATACTTCAAGCAAGGGCGAAGAATTTACGTATTGCATCATGTTTCCCAATAATTTATTAGCTGCTTATTCTTCATTTATTACAGGAGAACCCACTTCTGAAAATATACAAGCTATTACAGAAGTTGAATTATTAGTCATTCCAAAAACGAAAGTAGATAATTTGGCTCAAGAAAGTACAAATTGGTTAAAGGTCTTTAAAATTATAGCCGAACAACAATATATCGAACTTGAAAAAAGAATTTACCAACTTCAAAAAGACAATGCTGTTGAGCGTTATAAAGATTTAATAGAAAATCAACCTCAATATATCCAACAAATTCCTTTACAGTATTTAGCTTCTTATTTAGGAATTACACAAAGACATTTAAGCCGAATTCGAAAGGAAATTACTTTTTAGACATTTGTCCTATAACTCATAAAACGTCTTTTCTATCTTTGTTTAATCATAAATCGTAAACAAATTAGACAAAAAAGAAAAAATGAGTAAGAAAATTTTGATTATTAATGGACATCCAAATAAAGATTCTTTCAATTTTGGGATTGCTCAAGCCTATAAAGTAGGTGCAGAAAGTTCTGAGGCAGAAGTAAAAGAAATTGTTGTTGCAGAATTGAATTTTAATCCCAATCTAAAATATGGCTATCAAAAAAGAACCGAATTAGAACCTGATTTGCTAGAATCTTGGGAGAAAATAAAGTGGGCAGACCATTTGGTTTGGATTTATCCTGTTTGGTGGGGAGGTTTACCAGCTATTTTGAAAGGATTTATCGATAGATTATTCTTGCCTACCTTCGCTTTTGCTTATAGGGAAAATTCAATCTTTTGGGATAAACTTTTAAAAGGAAAAACAGCACATATTATTACCACATTAGACCAACCAAGTTGGTATTATAAATTAATATATGGAGAGCCAAGTACAAAACAACTCAAAAAAGCTACATTGGAGTTTTGTGGCATAACTCCTGTAAAAGTAACTTATATCGGAATTATCAAAACATCAAAACAAGAACAAAGAGAAAAATGGCTGGAAAAAATAAAGAAACTGGGAGCTAAACAGAAATAATTTTAATTAACTGGTTCAAGCTTCAACACTCACTGCTGTCAACTTAAGGAATTGTTTGTGGTAGGTCGCTCGTGGGGACACGAGCAACGGAACTATTTTTTGTCTAAAGACAAAATTTTATTTTGTAAAATGCTCAATTCTTCGAAGAAGAATTAACTCTACCATTGCTCGTGTCCTCACCATAGCCGTCAAGCTATCATTTATTTTACCATTATCAACGTCTTGTTATCTT
>DAIUBX010000586.1:0-2254 GCA_036846465.1 Bernardetia sp. | reverse complement strand
AACTGGTTATTAAATTTTTCTAGTTTCTGTAAAGTAGTATGTCAATATTTTTTGATTGTTTTTGTGTTCAATTACGAATTATTAATTACAACCTGTCAAAGCAGCTTAGCTAACTGTTAGCTCAACGAAGTCAATTACAATTTTTGTAAACGTAATTTTTAATTAGCTACGCTGATTATTTCATAATTCGTAATTTTTCTATGAGCCTACAATTACTTTGGCAAAACGCACTACTTTATCATTTAGGAAATATCCTTTTTCTATTTGATCAACTACTTTGCCTTTCAAATCTTCTGAAGGTGCTGGAGTAGTTGTAATAGCCTCATGTATATCTGTATTTAATGGCTGACCAATAGCAGACTCCATTTCTTTAAGTCCTTGTTGCTCCAAAACAGTACGGAAACGTTTTTGTAGAATTCCGATAGCATCAAAAGCAATATCTGCTTTTTGGTCTTGGTCTTCTGTTTGGTTTATAGAACCTTCTGCACGTTGAAAATCATCCAAAACAGGAATAAGAGCAGCCATCATATTTTTATTGGCAAGTTGTGTATGCTCAATTTTTTCTTTTGCTGTACGACGACGATAATTTTCAAACTCAGAATACAAACGCAAATGCTTATCTTTCAATTCTAAAAGCTCGGCATGATAATCTGGTTCTTTGATTATTTCTTCTGTTGAATTGTCAGTTTCTGTTGTTGTTTCGTCATTTGCTTCTGCCGAAGTGTCCGAACCTGTTTCAGAATTAATGTTTTCGTCAGTTTGATTTGTCGTAGAGTCGTTATCAGAATGATTGTTCGTATTCATAGTACGTTTATTTTTACTTTATTTTTTGTGAGATAAATTTCTTTTTGTGATAAAACTAATTGTTTTTTGATATAAAATAAAAATTAATGATAAAATAGTGAATTAAAATAAAATTATTTTATCCATTCTAGCATAAAATTACAAAAACAAATCTAGCTTTACTGTATGCTACCAAAAAGGCAATATATTTGCCAAACGTGCAGCTTCTTTGTTTGTGTGTCAGTTTGACAGATTATAACTTATTTTGTTTTCTACTAAAGACTACTTAATTCTAATAGGGTTTTCTTATAAAAAAATATAGAGCTGTTTTTTGTGCTTTGAAGGTCTATTTTCAATCCATAGTTGTTGGTGTCGCTATCGCTAAAACACCAACAATGGTGTTTTTTGATTTTTATAAGAAAACCCTGTTAATTCTAATTAACAATTATTTAAATATTTGGTAATATGCACAAAAAAACCAAATAAAAATTGGTAAACGATTTGATTTTTGAAAAATTATATATAGATTGCAATACGATTTTCTACTATTTCAATTACAACAATAACCTTTACTTTCTCTTATGTACAAGAATTACATTTTTTCTACTTATTTACTTATCACATTTTTTTTCCTATCTTCTGCTTTCATTTCTAATTCTTCATCAATTTTAGGTGGAGGAGAAGAAAAGTTTATCCCAACTACAGAAGTTGCACCAAAACTTTTATCAGACGCTTGTTCTGGCAATCGTTCTTCAGATGCTTCTATCACGCATGTAATGCTTCATTTTTGTAGCAATGCAGCTCAAAAACCAGAAAATCCTTATATTTTAAAAGACATTTTAAATATATTTGAAACCTATAAAGTTTCAGCACATTATATCATAGATAGAGAAGGAGTTATTCATCACTTAGTCAATGAAAATCGGGCAGCTCACCACGCAGGAACAGGAAGCCTTTCGCATGAAGCACATCGCCACAATGATTTGAATGGACGTTCAATTGGAATTGAAATGATGGCAATCGGAACACAAGCCGAAATGTCAAAATTTATTTCTACTTCTTCGTATTCAAAAATTAATAAAAAAGATATTGGTTTTACAGAAGCTCAATACAAATCTTTAGACCGTCTTTTGAAAGATATTGAAAGCCGTCATACAGATATTAGCCACGACCGTAAGCATGTAGTAGGACACGATGAATATGCACCTTCACGCAGAAGCGACCCTGGTAGTTTGTTTGATTGGAAAAAAATTGGTCTTACAGCAAACTAGAATATAAAAAAGCACAAAAAAATAGTAGAACCAAAAAGGTCTAAACTCATAGATAAGTTTAGACTTTTTTTGTGAGCATATTGTAATAATTTGTCTAATCAATCAAGATTTTCTCTATCTGTAAAAAGTGTCTAATTTCATGATTTATCACAAAACGAAATGTATCCCCCAAATTAAATTTCAAAAGAGGAAGCGTAAGA
>DAIUBX010000585.1:0-2280 GCA_036846465.1 Bernardetia sp. | reverse complement strand
GTCAGATAAAAATTCAAAACTCTTATTTTAAAAATTAAGGAATATCACTCCATTTTTTAATATACTTTAAATCACTAAATAGAAATTGATTTTGATTTCAAGTAAAACAGACTTCCTAGTCTGTTCGAAGAAATTGAAATACAGAAAAAAACTAACAGATATGGGAAAAATTATTGGAATCGACTTAGGAACAACCAACTCATGTGTCTCTGTAATGGAAGGCAATGAGCCAGTAGTAATCACAAATAGCGAAGGAAAACGCACAACTCCTTCAATCGTTGCATTTTTAGACAATGGTGAGCGCAAAGTAGGCGACCCTGCTAAACGTCAGGCTATCACAAATCCAGAAAAAACGATTGCTTCTATCAAACGTTTTATGGGAGATAGCTTTACGCAAGTAGAAAAGGAAATGAAATATGTTGCTTATAAAGTAGTAAAAGGTGCAAATAATACGCCTCGTGTAAAGATAGATGACCGTGAATATACACCACAAGAAATTTCGGCTATGATTCTTCAAAAAATGAAGGCAACAGCAGAAGATTATTTGGGTACAACGGTTTCAGAAGCAGTAATTACTGTTCCTGCTTACTTCAACGATGCACAACGTCAAGCAACAAAAGAAGCTGGCGAAATTGCAGGTTTGAAAGTTCGTCGTATCATTAACGAACCAACTGCAGCAGCTTTGGCGTATGGTCTTGATAAAAAAGACAAAGACATGACTGTTGCCGTTTTTGACTTAGGTGGTGGTACTTTTGATATTTCTATCTTAGAATTAGGCGATGGCGTTTTTGAAGTAAAATCAACAAACGGAGATACTCACTTAGGTGGAGATGATTTTGACCACGTTCTTATTGGTTGGTTAGCAGACCAATTCCAAAACGATTATAATGTAGATTTGCGTAAAGACCCAATGGCTTTACAACGTTTGAAAGAAGCTGCTGAACGTGCAAAAATCGAACTTTCTAGTTCTACACAAGCAGAAATCAACTTGCCTTATATCATGCCGATTGATGGTGTGCCAAAACACTTGGTAACGACACTTTCAAGAGCAAAATTTGAGCAACTTACAGACGAATTAGTAAAAAGAACATTAGAGCCTTGTAAAGCAGCATTGAAAGATGCAGGTTTGACAGCTAATGATATTGATGACGTAATTTTGGTAGGTGGTTCTACTCGTATTCCTAAAATTCAAGAAGAAGTAGAAAAATTCTTTGGCAAAAAACCATCAAAAGGAGTAAATCCTGACGAAGTAGTAGCAATCGGTGCAGCTATTCAAGGTGGAGTTTTGACAGGAGAAGTAAAAGACGTTTTATTACTAGACGTAACTCCTCTTTCTTTAGGAATCGAAACTATGGGTGGCGTAATGACAAAATTGATAGAGTCAAACACTACTATTCCTACACGCAAATCACAAGTTTTCTCTACGGCAGCCGACAATCAGCCGTCAGTAGAAATCCACGTTTTGCAAGGCGAACGTGCTATGGCGAAAGATAACAAAACGATTGGTCGTTTCCACTTAGATGGCATTCCACCAGCACCTCGTGGTATTCCACAGGTAGAAGTTACTTTTGATATTGATGCAAATGGTCTATTAAACGTATCTGCGAAAGATATGGCTAGTGGAAAAGAGCAAAAAATCCGTATTGAAGCTTCTTCTGGACTTACAGATGCAGAAATCGAAAAAATGCGTCAAGAAGCTGCAGCAAATGCAAGTGAAGACCAAGCAGCAAAAGAAAACATTGAAACAATCAATAAAGCAGATTCAATGGTTTTCCAAACAGAAAAACAACTTAAAGAATACGGAGAAAAACTTTCTGAAAACAACCGTACAGCTATCGAAGCAGCATTGAAAGATTTACGTACTTCTCACGCAGAGAAAAATGTAGAAAAAATCAAAATTGCATTAGAAACGTTGGAAGGTGCATGGAGTGTAGCCTCTCAAGAAATGTATGCGAATGCAGGTGGAAATCCTCAAGACCCTATGAATGGTGCAGGTGGTGCAGCAGGTCAGCAAACTGATGCTTCTCAGCAACCTTCTGGCGCAAATGCAGAAGATGTAACGGATGTAGATTACGAAGAAGTAGATTCTGAAAAGAAGTAATTTAATGTTTGTCGCTCGTAAGGACACGAGCAACGGAATTATATAAAAATTAACTCCTCTAAAGTTCTTTTGAATTTTGGAGGAGTTTTTTTGTGTCGCAACAAATTTATTTTACTTCTCGTTATCAAATCAAAACCTTTAAATAAAATAATATGACCGTAATTTTGAAAAAATCTGAT
>DAIUBX010000584.1:0-2300 GCA_036846465.1 Bernardetia sp. | reverse complement strand
AATAAACTTGAGCAAAACGTACAGATTCGTATTTTTTTGGTAGATGATGAAATAAATTTTGGAAGTTATGGTCTTGATTTTACAACGTTAGAAAACAAAGGAGCTAAAATCCATAAAATTGCTGAAACGTTGATACATCATAAATTTTGTATCATTGATAAAAAAGTAGTTTTGACAGGTTCGTACAACTGGACAAATAAAGCAGCCACAAAAAACAGAGAAAATGTAGTAATTGTAGAAGATGCAGAATACATACAACCGTATTTAGAAGAATTTGAGTTTTTGTGTCAGAAATATGCAGGAACGACAAATAAAAATGAGTTGGGAATGAATCTAAAAATCGTTTCTCTACAACAACAAATCAAGTTTTTAGAGGAAATAATTAGCCAACTGGAAACAGAAAAACAAACCGTCGAACAAAAAATAAATCATTTTATTCATCTGTTGCATTTGCGTTTGGGACATTTATTCAAAAAATTAATCGAACTAAAAGAAAAAATTGCTGGGGAAATTGCAATTAAAACAGAAAAAAAAGAAGATTATAAAAATTGGGAACAAGCCAAATCCGACAAAAAACAATTCGAATCAGCCTTTGAAGACTACAAACAAAAAACGGTTTTGAATCAAAAGAAAGAAAAAGTAGCTTCTCTCAAAAAGTTATTCAAAGAAATTGTAAAACGCTGCCACCCAGATAAAGTACAACCCGAACACGAAAAAGCAGCCACCGAACTTTTCAAAAAAGCTCAAAAAGCCTTTGAAGACGGAAATGAAGAGTTATTGAATGAAATTTTGGAAAAGCTAGAAAAAGGAATTGCTTTTGATTACAACATTGAATCGATAAATGACATTGAATTTTTAGAGCAACTACTTCTGAAATTACAGAAAAAAGAAACCGAACTTTTAGAAGAATTGGAACATTTGCAACAAAAACAAGAATGGAAAATAATCACTACTTACGACGATGTAGAAGTTTATTTTTCAGAACAAGAAACCTTATTAAATGAGCAGATTAAAAATGGGTCTAAGGTGTGATTTTTTTCTGCAAATACTGCTTTGTCCAAGTCATCATCTAGTATAGACTTACAAAAAACATACACATCAAAGACTTAAAAAGTACTCTAATGTGTGTTTATTACAGTGTTTCAAAAGTTTCTCAATGTTTTTTAATCGTTTTGCGTGTGTTCGTTTTAGCTTCGCTGAGGGTTTCACCGTTCTCAAAAACGAACAAAACGCTTCTGAGGAAGCGAAACATTCAGTTCTGAGGAACTGAATGCACAGCAAAATATAACAAAACTTTTGAAACAGTGTATTTATTTTCATTGTTGGAAAAACTATCTATTTCTATATTTTTCTCTAGAAATTTTATTCTTAGCTTTTCTTTCTTTTGCTTCACGCTTTTTTCTAGCTTTTACTTTCCAAGGCGCATCGATTTGCCAGTCCCCAGCCATAATACAACCATACGGTAAAATTTTGTCTTTTACCTCTCCAAGTCCAAACTCTTTCATTTGGTCTTGTACATTTTGTGCATTCTTGTAAGCAGACGGCAACTCCGAAATATCAATATGACCAGAGAAAAAACGAACATCCAAACCTTCTGTTTCTTCTGTAAAAATTTGTTCTTTCGTCTTATCGCCTTTGCTTTTTTTGTGTTGGGTACGACTGACATCTCTACCTGCTCCATGAGGCGCAAAACCAAGATTAGAATCAGTAGTTTCTCCTTTTACAATCAAAATGGGTTCGCTCATATTAAGTGGAATCAAACGCAGCCCATCTTTAGAATCAGGAACAAATTTATCATCTAAAGGAGTCGCACCTTTGGCGTGATAAAACAAATCATCTTCCTTAAAAACAAAATTATGTTCGTTCCAAAACTGGTCTAACGTTTCTACTTTCAATCTCCTTTGTGTAGTGTCATGAATGATTTTATGATTTAATTTTGTCCATTCTCTAATAATTTGCAGAGCTTCCCAATACATTTCTCCTTCTTCAGTATCGTAAGGAATCCACGCATTTTTGGCTAATGTTTTTGGAGAAATTTCTTTCCTAAAGTGTTCGGCTAATTTCATTCCTTCACTATACAAATTAGCACCAAAACCACGACTTCCATGGTGTGTTACAAGCATTGTTTCGCCTGTTTTTTCAGAATGTCCTACATACAAAAAGTGATTTCCATCGCCTTGCGTTCCTAAATGTGTACGGGCAAAATTCAAACTTTTTTCAGAGTTTAAGAAACGATTTGATTTAATTTTATCCTCCAAATCTCTTGGCAAATCAAAAATATCTTTTCGTCCTCCTCCTCC
>DAIUBX010000583.1:0-2330 GCA_036846465.1 Bernardetia sp. | reverse complement strand
ATTTGGTTTGCCACAAGGTCTTGCTGATATTAGTAAAACCAAAATCAAGGTAAAAACTGATATTGCTGACAAAAATTTTAAAAGTGGTTACAAAGAAGTAGAAAAAGAAGTTCATAAAGTACAAATCCTTGACCCAGCAACTGGAACAGGGACTTTTTTAGCCGAAGTAGTCAAATATATTTATAACAAAAACTTCAAATCCATGCAAGGTGCGTGGAGTGGATATGTAGAAGAACATTTGATACCAAGACTAAATGGTTTTGAGTTGTTGATGGCTTCCTACGCAATGGCACATCTAAAATTAGATATGTTACTCACTCAAACGGGTTATAAATCCAATAAAAATGAAAGATTAAATATTTATCTGACCAATTCTTTAGAAGAACACCACCCAGATACAGCCACTTTATTTTCAAATTGGCTCAGTAATGAAGCTAATGAGGCAAATTACATAAAACGTGATGCGCCTGTTATGTGTGTCATTGGAAATCCTCCTTATGCAGTCAGTAGTATGAATAAGGGAGAATGGATTGAAAATTTGATAAAAGATTATAAAAAGAATTTGAATGAAAGAAATATACAACCTCTTTCAGATGATTATATAAAATTTATTCGTTATGGTCAGCATTATATTGACAAAAATGGTAGTGGAGTTTTAGCTTATATTTCAAATAATAGCCTTATCGACGGAATCATTCATAGACAAATGCGAAACAATCTTTTAGAAACCTTTGATAAAGTTTATATTTTGGATTTGCATGGAAATGCAAGGAAAAGAGAAATTTCTCCTGACGGTTCGCCAGACCAAAATGTTTTTGATATTATGCAGGGATTTTCTATCAATATTTTTGTAAAAACAGGTAAGAAAAAAGCCAAGCAATTAGGTAAAGTTTATCACTACGACCTTTTTGGAAAAAGAGAAACTAAATATGATTTTTTAATTGAAAATAGTCTTCCAAAAATCAAATGGCAAACTTTAAAAACTAAAAAACCGTATTACTTTTTTGTAAATAAAGACTTTGGATTATTAGATACTTTTGAAACTGGTTTAGATTTAAGAGAATTATTTCCTAAAAATTCTATTGGAATTGCAACAGGAAAAGATGCCGAACTTGTAGATTTTACCAAAGATAATTTATTGCAAAAATATGATATAGAACCAACTCCATTTTATTACAGACCTTTTGATATACGATTTACGATATTTGATAATAAAATATTACAAAGAGCTAGGCTTGATTTGATGTCAAATTATTTAGAAGAAAATATTGGGTTAAATATTGTCAGACAATCAAAACAGCAGGGAATAGAAGGTTTGGTTTCTAGAAATATTGCTTGTAAACATCTAATTACTGGGGAAACTTATAACTTTCCTCTATACCTCTATCCTACACATACAGAAACTAATCTTTTCACATCAAAATCAGAACAAAAAAAGCATGATTTGATGATACAAATAAAGACTGCTAGAGCTAGTCACAAACAAATGAAAGACTTTTTTGATAAAACTATTCTTCCATTTTTTGAAAAAATAGAAAATCTTACTCCAAATGAAAGTATCTCTTTTGAAGAACATAAAACCACTTATGAGGAATCCTTATCAAATTTAGAACATCTAAAAGAGCAATTAAAAAACTTAGAAAACCCAAAAAATGAAACAGTACAAACAGAAACAAACCGAAAACCTAATCTAAATCAAAAAATAGTAAAAGAAATAGCCAAAAAATTAGGCTTAGAATTTACAGACGAAAAAGAGAAAACAAAAGATACCTTTGCACCGATTGATATTTTAGATTATATCTATGCTGTTCTGCATTCGCCTACTTATAGAGAGAAATACAAGGAGTTTTTGAAGATAGATTTTCCTAGAGTTCCTTATCCAAAAGACACAAAAACGTTTTGGGAATTGGTAAAATTGGGTGGTCAGCTTCGCCAAATTCATTTATTAGAAAGTAATAAAGTAGAAAATTATATTACGACCTATTCAGGAGATGGCGACGATATTATTACTACCAAAATCGCTCAAAAAGATTGGAAACTAACTGATACAAAAAACGGACAAATCAATAAACTGGGCAGAATTTATATAAATGAAACCCAGTATTTTGATAATATTCCTTTAGTCGCTTGGGAGTTTTATATTGGTGGTTATCAACCTGCACAAAAATGGCTCAAAGACCGAACAGGTAGAAAACTCAGTTATGAAGATATTCTACATTATCAAAAAATCATTGTTGCACTATCTGAAACGGATAGACTTATGAAGGAAATTGATGAAGTGGAGATTGAGTGAATTAAAATAAAAACCTAAAAAACAATTCCTCCATCAA
>DAIUBX010000582.1:560-2339 GCA_036846465.1 Bernardetia sp. | reverse complement strand
AAATAACACTTTTTGGGAATATTTTATGAAAAACAAGAAAGTTTAAACAGCTTCAATAATTCAAATTACTACCTAACCATCTTTCTATTTCTTCTACGGACATATTTTTTCGTTTTGCATAATCTTCTATTTGGTCTTTGCTGATTCTTCCTACTCCAAAATAAATAGATTCTGGGTGTGAAAAATACAAACCTGAAACGGCTGCCGTTGGTAACATTGCCAAACTTTCAGTAAGCTGGATTCCTGTTTTTTCGGTGGCTTTCAGTAAATCAAATAAAAGTGTTTTTTCGGTATGGTCTGGATTTGCAGGATAACCAGGGGCAGGACGAATACCGACATATTTTTCTCTTACGATGTCTTCTTTTGTGAGTTGTTCGTCTTTTGCATACCCCCAAAACTGGGTACGAGTTTGTTTGTGCAAGAGTTCTGCAAAGGCTTCAGCCAAACGGTCGGCTAAGGCTTGTAACATAATTTTGCTATAATCGTCGTTTTTGGCTTCAAACTCAGCTAGTTTTTTCTCAATTCCGATTCCTGTCGTAACGGCAAAAAGACCGATGTAATCTTTTAAGCCTGTTTCTTTTGGTGCAACAAAATCAGAAATACAAAGATTTGGCGTTTTTCCTGTTTTTTCTTGTTGCTGACGAAGATTTCTAAATGTTGCCAAAACTTCCGTTCTTTCATCATTCGTATAAACTTCAATATCATCGTCATTGACAACGTTTGCAGGATAAAAACCAAGTGCAGCATTGGCAGTCAGCCAACGACCCGAAATGATTTTATCTAGCATATTTTGAGCATCATCAAATAATTTTTTGGCTTCGCTTCCATGTTTTTTGTGGTCAAAAATACGTGGATATGCGCCTGTAAGTCCCCACGTCATGAAAAACGGACTCCAATCAATAAATTCTTTGATTTCAGAAAGATTGTAATTATTGAAATAACGATTGCCTAAAAATGTCGGTTCGGTAAGCGTTGTTTTGTCCCAATCAATTTTTAATTTGTTGCGTCTTGCTTCTTGAATAGAAATATATTTTGCTTCCGACTGGCGTTTTGCGTGGTCTTCTGCAAGTAAAGTATATTCGTCTTTGATAGTTTTTGAGTATTGCTCTTTTGCTTCGTCGTTGAGTAAATTTGACATCACAGGAACAGCTTTTGAGGCATCAACCACATGAACGACAGAACCCGAGTAAGCAGGGGCAACTTTTACAGCCGTATGAATGCGTGAAGTAGTTGCTCCACCAATCAAAAGAGGAAGTTTTAAGCCTTGTTTTTCCATTTGTTGAGCTACAAAAACCATTTCATCAAGCGATGGCGTAATCAGTCCACTAAGACCAATCACATCAACGCCATGTTTGACAGCTTCTTGTAAAATCTTATCAGCAGGAACCATTACACCCAAATCCACAACATCGTAATTATTACAAGCCAAAACAACACCCACGATATTTTTTCCAATATCATGAACATCGCCTTTTACGGTTGCTAAAAGGATTTTACCGTTTTTCTTTACTTCTCTTCCCGAATCACGTAATTTTTGTTTTTCTATTTCCAAAAATGGCACTAAATGAGCAACAGCTTGTTTCATTACACGAGCCGATTTTACAACTTGTGGCAAAAACATTTTTCCTTCTCCAAACAAATCTCCTACTACGTTCATTCCGTCCATTAAAGCACCTTCAATGACGTGTAAAGGGTGTTCTGCTTTTTGTCTTGCCTCTTCTGTCTCAATCCTTATTGTAGTGGAAGGGGGTCTCTGAGAAGGTAAAGATTACGAATGGC
>DAIUBX010000582.1:0-550 GCA_036846465.1 Bernardetia sp. | reverse complement strand
CCGTTTACTAACGAATATTCAAGACGCTTTTCGACAGAATTTTCTCGCCATGTCTCATCTTTTACTCGTTTTTTGCCTTCTCCTCTGTACTTTTCAGCAATATCTACTAAAAGTTCCGTTCCGTTTTCAGGATTTTTATTCAAAACTACGTCTTCAACGTATTTCAAAAGTTCCTTATCAACGTTATCATAGACTTCTAACATTCCAGCATTTACAATTCCCATATCCATTCCTGCTTTTACGGCATGATACAAGAAAACAGCGTGAATCGCTTCACGAACTACATCATTTCCACGAAACGAAAACGAAACATTACTCACACCACCACTTACTCTTGCGTGTGGCAAGTTTTCTTTAATCCATCTTGTAGCATTGATAAAATCGACAGCATAATTATTATGTTCATCAATTCCTGTGGCGATGGCAAAAATATTAGGGTCAAAAATTACGTCTTCTGCAGGAAAACCTAATTCATTTACCCAAATATCATAACTGCGTTTACAGATTTCAATTTTGCGTTCGTAGGTATCGGCTTGTCCTTCTTCATCAA
>DAIUBX010000581.1:0-2352 GCA_036846465.1 Bernardetia sp. | reverse complement strand
CTTTGACCTACTAATTTCAAAATTTCGTCTATTTTATAAACTATTTTGGACAATCCAAAACCTGTTTTAGACATGTGGGTAATCAATAGAGTTTTAACCCTGTTTTGTGTTAGAAATATTTAATCTATTATTTTAGCATTCATTAGCTTTACCAAAAACGCATTTTTTTCTCATAAAACAAAACGTAACTTACAAATAATTACGAATTAAGTCAGAAAAATCATCTTATAATTTTGCTTCATGTTAGAAAAAACAACAGGAATAGTTTTAGGATTTACAAGATATAGCGAAACTTCTATCATTTGCCGAATATTTACCAAAAAATTTGGTTTAAATTCCTATATCATAAACGGAGTACGACAAAAAAGCAAAACAAGCGCACGAAAAATGGCTCTTTATCAACCTCTGACTATTTTAGATTTAGTAATTTATTATAAGGAAAATAAAGGTCTTTTGCGTATTTCGGATTCTTCTATTGAGCATCCTTTTAGAAGTCTTCCCTTTGAACCAAAAAAATCCAGTATCGCTTTATTTTTGACAGAAATTCTTAGAAAAGCCTTACAAGAAGAAGGCGCAAACGAAGAATTATTTGATTTTCTATTAAAAAGCATGATTTTTTTAGATGATGTAGAAACAGAATACGAAAATTTCCATATTCAATTTTTATTAAAATTAATTCCTTTTTTAGGTTTTGGTGTAGATTCAGCAGAAGATTTTTTTGAGTTAGAAAAACCACAATTTGAAATCAATAAAATGACAACCGATTATGTAAACGCACTCATGAAACTAGAATACACCGATTATTTGCCAATGAATGGACAAATGCGTCGAATGTTTTTATATTGGATTTTGGCATTTTATAGAAGTCATTTAGAAGATTTTGGATATATTCGTTCGTTGGCTGTTTTGAAAGAGGTTTTTGAAGAATATTAATCAGTTAGCAGTTATCAGTAAACAGTTATCAGTAAATTTCACTTGTATTTAAAAAGCAATTTCATTTCTCTGTGGTTAAAATTGTATTTTCAGTAGTTCGTAATTTGCATTTAATTCACCATTCACAACTCACCATTCACAACTCATCATTTCTTTTATGACTTTGATTAAAAAGAAAAAAACGATTTATCCTATCAATGAACCATTACGAAAATTTTTGATAGAATATAAAAAAGAAATTGATATTCCTGTTTCGTATTCTGACCTTAGCCGTTTTACAAGTTCGATAAATTTGTACGACAAAAAAGGCGAAGATACGCTGTGGCTAACTGTTTTTTACGCTTCAGAAGACATGAAAGAAATTTATGATGGATTAAAGAAAATTTATGCGATGCTAAAAGCAGATGGCGACCTTTCGGTAATGGAACATTTGTATATCGATAGAGTAGATGTATGTTCGTATGGAAATACAAAGCCGTTTCGCATCAGAATTGTAAATCAAATTAATGATAATTTTGATTATTTTTATATCAAACAAGCTGATGCTTCTCGTGTCTATGGATTAGAACTAGAAGATATGATTTCTCCAAACAGAATTAATTATCTTGTTCATAATCAAACACTTATAGAAGAACATATTGCAGGAATTCCGGGCTATCAGTTTATTAGAGAAGGATTACACGACCCAGATTTGAATAAAATTAGATTAGCAAAAGAATTTGTAAAATTTAATGAGCGTTGTTTTGTGCGTCTTTTAGGAGATATGCACTCTAATAATTTTGTGATTGATATTACACCTGATTTTGAGGAAGTACATTACAGGATTCGGGCTATTGATTTTGACCAGCAGTCTTTTGAAGGACGTAGAATTGTTTATATGCCTCAATATTTCAAAGAAAATAATCCAATTATTCAGTTGGGAATTGATATGATGACACCAAAAACGGTTCAGCAATATCAAAAAGAAGAACGCTCACTTATGGCACAACGCATAAAGGCATCGTTACATTCGGTAAAAGATTTATTGAAAGCAATGCGAAAAGAACCTATTGCTCCAAAAGAAAATGTACTTCAGCTTAGAGAAGAATTAGCACATTTTTATAAAAATGATAAATTTTTGAAAGCTAGAAATATGGGAAGTATTTTGCAGACTAGCTTGGAAATGCTTTTTTAGATTCAGAAATAACTTTTCTAAATAGAAAACGTAACTTATAACATATCAAATTAAAACACTAATTATGAGAACCATAACTTTATCATTGCCAGAAAACATAGACTTAGAAAATAAAGAAATAATGATGATACTTGCAGCTAGTTTGTATGAAAAAAGCAAACTTTCTTTAGGACAAGCTGCCGATTTAGCAGGTATAAGCAAACGAAATTTTATAGAAAGTTTAGGGGATTATGGAGTTTCTATAT
>DAIUBX010000580.1:0-2352 GCA_036846465.1 Bernardetia sp. | reverse complement strand
GTAGAATCGGTAAGCGAAGTAGTAAGCGCAATTTCTTGTTTTCGTCCACTTAAATCAACTGTAAGGGAGTATGTTCCCGAACCATCTTTTTTGATATAAATTTCTTCCCGAAGCTCAAAACAAGAAGTTAGAGTAAAAGTAGAAAGTAGTGCGAAAGCAAATCGTAGTAGTATTTTTTTCATTAGAATTTTTATTTTTTCATTTTCCTTTAAAATAATACCCAAAATTACACAAATACAGTCGTTTTTTATAGCTAAAGTTTTATAATTGGGATAAAAGGGCTATTTCCTCACACCTGAATTAGTCTTTTGCAACCATTCTAGTTGCAATCGTATACTCTATACAACGCACTTTTGCACATTTTACTTTTCGTTTATGTTTTTTTAGCAATAAAGGATTTTCGTGTGGATTTACATAAAATCGTAGTGTTTCGTCTTTTGTTGCAAGAAAAGTCAATCCTACATATTTTTTACCGTTCAACAAACTGTTTGATAGAGTATCATTCTGTGCATTGAGTAGAAAAACAGAGATACTATTCTCTAAGTAACCATTATAATTCAATACATTATAACGAAGTATATAATTGGTATTTTCTTTAGCTTCTATCGTTTCAAACAAAAAAGGTTCTGACTGGCTAATTCTAACTTTATTATATTTCTCTACCTTATATCCAAATGTTTTTAGCATAGGTTGAACACAAGTTAGATTAATATCACAGCAATTTTCCTCTATTCTTGAATTTTCTAGGTTTAATTTTTCCTTATCTGAAAAACCAAAACAAAGGAAAAGCACAGCTAAAAGCAGCATTATTTTTTTCATAATTATCTAAAATTAAATTTTTATCAAAACATTCTATTTCAGAATAGATTTTACTTTTCACAGACTAGGAAGTCTGTGTTACATTAAGATACAAAAAATCATTCAATTATGGAATTTGGGAAATTAGAAAATATATCTAGTGTAGATTTTACACTACCAGACGACCACCTAGAAACAGAAGCCTTTTTATCAAAATTAGAACCTAAACCTAGTCCTATTGTACGTGTTGCTTCGCCTGTTTGGGGAACGCCTGAATGGAAAGGCATTTGGTATCCACAAAAAGCAAAACCTTCTGATTTTTTGTATCATTATTCACGTCAGTTTGATTCTATTGAGCTAAATGTAACCCATTATCAAATTCCACCTCAAGAACGAATTTTGAAATGGAAAGAAATGACTCCCAAAGGGTTTTTATTTTGTCCTAAGATTTATAAAGGAATTAGCCACCACAAACAACTTGTAGATTGTGAAGAACTTACACTTGTTTTTTGTGATAGAATGGCTCTTTTTGGAGATAGATTAGGAATTTGTTTTTTACAACTCCCTCCTCATTTTTCCCCACAGAAAGCACAAATTTTAATCAATTATTTAGAGAATTTTCCAGCAGAAATACGATTGGCTGTAGAATTTCGTCATCCAGATTGGTTTGAGTATCCAAATGAAGAAACTAGAGAAGTGGTAAAAGAAGTTTTTTCAGTTATGCGTCGTCATAATTTTATTGCTCTCATGACAGATGTTTCAGGAAGGCGTGATGTGATGCACATGCGACTGACTTCTGATACGATGGTTTTGCGTTTGGTAGGAAATTCTTTAGACAAAACTGATTATCAAAGAATGGAAGATTGGGTAGAAAAGGCTGATACATGGATACAAAATGGACTAAAAGAATTTCATTTTTGGCTGCATCAACCCGATAATATCAAAACGGCAGAAATGGCAGTTTTTCTTATTGACAAATTAAATAAAAAACTAAAAGAAAAAGGATACGCTACTATAAAACCACCAAAAGAAATAAAAGAAGAAACTAAAAAAGATATCCCTTCGCTTTTTTGAGGAAAATTATGTTTGATTTTTTTTCTACCCAAAAAAATGATTATATTCAAGAGAAATTTATCACTCTTAAACTTTAATATTTCTATGGAAAAACAATCAAGTAATTTAAAAATTGTTAACAACTAACTAAAAGAGGAAGACAAGGTAAGATTTTATCTTCCTCAATGTTTGATAAAATTTAAAGAGGAATGTAATCACCTTTATAATCAAATAATTTAAAAATTTCCATAAAAGCATCTATAAAATACGAATTTCTTAGATGCTTTGCTTTAAGTCCAATTATAGCCATATCTTTATTGATATAATCTGACAAATTATCTCCATTTGTAATTGGAATTCCATTTGGCGTAAGATAAGAAATTAAATCAGGAGCCATTGCCATAGGACGATTTTTAGAATCAGTCATTAATAAGTTTTCATTCAAAACATAAATAGTACAAATTTCATCAGATGTTTTGAAAGTTACCTTTCCAAAATCAA
>DAIUBX010000579.1:1525-2356 GCA_036846465.1 Bernardetia sp. | reverse complement strand
TAAGTCCTGAGAGAATATCATCTTTGGGGTTTTGAGTGAAGGTTTTAGAGAAGTTTTGAGTAAAGTTTTGGAAATATTGAATCATATCTTGAATTTATTTTGTAAAATTTTTTAGCTGGATTTTCTTTTTGATTGTTTGTAGTGTCTTTTTTTAATGAGGGTGCAAAGGTACGGTTTTTAAATTTGAGGTAAGAGAATAGAATAAAAATTTCTTTTGAACCACAGAGGAAGAAGAGTTTAGGAAAAATAAAAAAATCCATTACCTATTTTTTAATAAATAATGGATTTTTCTAAATATTATCGCACCTTAAAAGGTACAGTACATTTTACTCACTCTAAAGAGTTAAGCTACATTTTTATGCCTTAACTGTATTCTCCTCATTTTTAAATGCCTGACGAGGTTTTATTTGCAAGATTTGGAATAATTCTTTATCTGTTTTGGCATCAGGATTTGGTGTAGTGAGCAGTTTATCGCCAGCAAAAATAGAATTTGCACCAGCCAAGAAACAAAGAGCCTGTTCTTCAACACTCATTCTGACACGACCAGCAGACAAACGAACCATTGCTTTAGGCATAATAATACGTGCCGTAGCTATCATTCTGACCATTTCCCAAACCGAAACCTTTTCTTGTTCTTCCAAAGGCGTTCCCTCCACAGGTACAAGCGCATTGACAGGAACAGATTCTGGGTGTTCGGGAAGAGTAGCCAAAGTATGCAACATTCCGATACGGTCTTCTTCTGCCTCACCCATTCCGATAATTCCACCCGAACAAACCGAAATGCCAGACCTACGAACATTTTCTAACGTATCCAAACGATTCGAATAATCT
>DAIUBX010000579.1:0-1515 GCA_036846465.1 Bernardetia sp. | reverse complement strand
ATTTTGTCGTAATATTCTTCGCTTGTATCTAAGTTGTGATTGTAAGCATAAAGTCCTGCTGCTTTTAGTTTTTGGGCTTGTTCTTCGGTGAGCATTCCTAATGTACAACAAACTTCCAAACCCATTTCGTTGATTTCTTTTACAGCATCGACTACTCTGTCAAATTCTCTTCCATCACGTACTTCTCGCCACGCTGCACCCATACAAAAACGTGTGCTGCCTGATTCTTTAGCTTCTTTTGCTTTGCCTACAATTTCTTCATTTTTCAATAAACGACTTGCTTCTACATCGGTGTTATAACGTGCAGCTTGTGGACAGTAAGCACAATCTTCTGGACAGCCTCCTGTTTTGACAGATAAAAGTGTACAAACTTGTACTTCTGATGTTTCGTGAAATTTTCTGTGAACACTTGCGCCTTTGTAGATGAGTTCTAAAATGGGTGTGTTATAAATTTCGGCTATTTCGGCACGAGTCCAATTTGTTTTGATAAGGTGTGCTAATGGTGTTTCTGACATTTGCGTGTATTTTTATATGAATGAGTTTTTAAATTCTATAGTATAAGAAATGAAAACCAATAAATTATTTTTGCATAAATCACAAACTATCGATAATAAATCATAATTGACTTCGCAAAGCTATCGGTTGTCTTAACTGCTTTGATAAATCGTAATTTTTAATTCGTAATTCGTAATTGTTTCTCAATTTACACAAAAATAGAAAAAACAAATTTTTAAACACTCTTTCTATCTCTGAAATCTACAAAAACAGCCTAAAATCGACTCTAAAAATAGACTTTTAACCAATGATTAAAAATTTCATAAAAAAACAGTAAAATCAATAAGTGAAATTATGAATTTTCTAAAGAATTAAATTAAATATTGCGAAATATACATATTTTAATTAATTCCATTGATAAATTTGCAATAAAAGAATCTTTTTCTTTACTTTGTATCATCAGAAAGGGAAAAACGTTACAAATTTCATAAACGCTAAAAGAGCATTTGAAATTAACTGATAACTGTTTTACTGATAACTGATAACTGAAAATGTAGGATGGTGAAATTTTGGCAGGCACGCCCTTCGGTCTCAAGGGTGAAGATTTTGGGATAAATCAGATGAGTATCTATGATAATCATTTGACTAACTACTTCGTGAAGGTTCGAGTCCTTCTCCTACAGCAAACTGTTTTCTAATTTTTTAATAAATTGAAACAAATCAAAAAAGACTTGTCCGTAAGATTATTTACTGGCAAGTCTTTTTTTGTGTCTAAAAAAAACTTCAACCTATTTTAAAAATTTATTTCAAACTATCTTTCTGAAAATCAATCATTTAGTAGCGTATTGATATATTTTGTTCATTTTTTTCAAAAAAAGTTTGTGTTAGTGTTTGGATATTTAAAAAAAGGGCGTACCTTTGCATCGCATTAAGAGAAACAAATACACACAAAAAGTCAAATTCTTTTTAAAAATTTTGATATTTTGAATTAAACGTTTCTCAAAAATGTAATTGGTGTGT
>DAIUBX010000578.1:0-2359 GCA_036846465.1 Bernardetia sp. | reverse complement strand
TTAAATACAATCGCAGCCTAAAGGCTACGCTACACTTGTTTCCCTCGTTTGGGGATTGCAAAGGTAACAACCTTTTTTAATCCTGCAAACTATTTCTATAAAAAAAATCAACCTTTTTTGAACTTTTTTACTTGAAGTTTGGTTACGCAAAATCTTGATGCAAATCAACGTATTGATTATAAATGAGTTACAAATAAGAAGGTGCAAAAATTTAGATTTATCATTAATCCTAAATTATTAAGATTTACTATTATCTTTCCATTTCCATAAGTACATAGCTGCAAAAGTTCGGTAGGGTTTCCATTTTTCAGAGTGAGTATTCATTAATTTTATCAATTCCTTTCCTTTTTCTTCTGTTTTGAGTAGTTTTTGGATGGCTTGTTGGATTCCTAAATCTGCCACAGGAAAAACATCTGGTCGCCAAAGTGTAAACATCAATAACATCTCTACTGTCCATCTTCCTACTCCTTTTATCTGTGTCAAATACTCTATTACCTCTTCATTGCTTTTCTGATGGATAAATTCTATTGAAATGTCGTTGTTTTGAGCAAATAAGGCTACTTCTCTTATATAGGTTATTTTCTGTTTTGACAATCCTACAGATTTTAAGGTTTCAATATCAGTTTCTAATAAAATAGTGGCATTTGGAGAAACTCCATCGAATAAACCTAGAAACCGTTTATATATAGTATCGGCTGCTTTTACAGAAAGCTGTTGGGAAACAATCGCTTTAATAAGAGAAGTCATGATATTTACTTCACTTTTAATTTCTTCATCTTCTAAATCTTTGAATGTATTTATTTCTACACTTTCTAATACAGAAATAAAGAGAGGGTCTTTTGATAAGTGTTTTTTAGCTTTTTGTAGCATGGTTTGATTGGACTGAGTATTCGTGTATATAAAAAGCAATCTAGTAAAAAAAGCAAACCACCCCAAAAAAAGATAGTTCGTTTTGTATTTTCTGTCTAAAAAAGTTTCAAATCGTTACCTATCCAATTCCTTTAAAATCTGTTCCCATTCTCTAATTATTTTTTCTTCGTCTTTTATATTTTTTGTATTGAAACGGATATAAATGCTTTTTTCTTCATAATCGTAAGGCTTGAAACGAGTTTGTGAAGCAATTCTATTGAATATTAACGACCAAATCCGAAAACGTTTAGTTTTATTTTCAGTAGTTTCTTCAATAATTTCTTTGTTCTTTCTTATAAATCCTCTTGCACCGATACACCCAAAAGAAGCTAATTCATTTTTACTTAAAACTTCTTTTACAACCATTATACAAGTAGCTACAATTCGTAATGTATCATTTGTTTGAGTAAGAATTTTGTATTTTTTTGAAGTAGGAATGAAAGGAATTTTTTGATAGAATTTTATCAAAAAGAGTTGATTAGGAAGTTCTTCTAACCGAATAATATATTTACGTTTTGTCTTTTCAGAACGAAAAGAATAAATATGAGCTTTACCATATTCATTCTTTCCTTCTTTTAAAGTTTGATAGCACAAAAATTTGTGTGGATAAGGACGCAAATCCTTTGGATTGAACATAAACGTTTAAAAAATATATTCTGCTGAATCGGGTCTAGAATCATAAATCTTATCAAAAGGAATTTGCTTTAAAAACTCTGTTTGAATAGGTCTTTCCATCATATAAAGCAAACGTTCTATTTTTTTAGCTTTATAATGAATAGAATTTGTAGTAGATATAAAATTTCTCAATGATTTTATAAAAATCCAATCTGTTATTCCAAGATTAAAAGATTTATTTTTATTTTTTATTTTATCTTTTATATCTTTAATATAATTTTCATCTATTTGTTCTACTCCTTTAATGACAAAATAAATTTGCTTTAAACTATAATATTGCTTATCATCTAAATTATGTAAAGATTGATAATCAGTTATGATGTATTTTGCTAAAAGACGACTTTTATACGTGCTAAATAAAAAGCTACTATTTTCTAAAAATAATTTCCAATGCTTCTTAATATCATAAATTTTGACATCATTTTTAGCCTCCAAAAAATTTTGAATCATTTTTTGAATATCATTATTTCCCAGTAAATAAGAATTATTAGATAAAGCTACCATGATAATTTAGAGTTTTGGAAGTATAGTTATACAACATAGCAAAAACTTTTCTTGTTTCCAAAAATGTGTGTAATTTTCATAACACATGTTCAAAATTAATCGTTTTTTTAAAAACCGAACTATCTTTTAAAAAGAGATAGTTCGTTTTTGTATTTTCTGAAAAGTTTGAGAGAATATAGTTACGAATTAAATTGTTTTATTTCAAATAAATCGCCTTCTAAACTATAATTTCATCAATTTCATTCATTAGTCTATCTGTTTCAGAAAGAGC